>URYM01000163.1 GCA_900552095.1 uncultured Blautia sp.
GGAACTTCTGTATGAGAAGAGCAAAGTGACGCTGGAACTGGCGGATCACCGGTATGCGGTAGCAGTGGTTACCTATGCCAATACAGAGGAAGAGATTGCCCGTCTGATCGGAGGACTAAGGAGTCTGTCCGGGGAGAGGGAAGGAAGAAAAAAGGATGGAAAAGAAAGAAGGTTTTCCGTGCCTGTGCCGCCGCTCCCCCCGCAGGTGCTCCCGCCGCGTCAGGCGTGGGCGTCCCCCAAAGAGGATGTTCCGTGGAAAGAGGCGGTGGGGCGGGTTGCCGGGCAGGCGCTGGCGCCGTATCCGCCGGGAATCCCGGTGATCTATCCGGGGGAAGTGATGACAGAAGAAATCTGGGAGTATCTGGAAATTTTCCGGAAAGAAGGACTGCCGGTCCATGGGGCAAAAGAAGATTTTTCTGTATTTTCCTGTGTAAAAGCGTGAGTTTCTTTACAAAATCTGAAATATCTGTGCTATACTAAAAACAAATAATGCAATTGCCAAAAGCAAGGAGGAAGACGTGAAGCTGATTTCGTGGAATGTGAACGGCCTGCGGGCCTGCGTCACCAAAGGATTTTTAGATTTTTTCCGGGAGGCGGATGCAGATATCTTCTGTATTCAGGAGAGCAAGCTGCAGGAGGGACAGATTGATCTGAATCTCCCCGGGTATTTTCAGTACTGGAATTATGCGGTGAAAAAAGGATATTCCGGTACTGCGGTCTTTACCAGGAAGGAGCCTCTTTCTGTACAGTATGGGATCGGCAGAGAAGAGCATGATCAGGAGGGAAGGGTAATTACACTGGAATATCCGGATTTTTATCTGGTCACTGTGTATACGCCGAATTCTCAGAGTGAACTGGCAAGGCTGGATTACCGCATGAAATGGGAAGAGGATTTTCTGGCTTATCTGAAGAAACTGGAGAAAAAACATCCGGTGGTCTTCTGCGGAGATCTCAATGTGGCTCATCAGGAGATCGATCTGAAGAATCCGAAAACCAATCGCAGGAATGCCGGTTTTACCGATGAGGAGAGAGAAAAATTTACACAGCTTCTGGAAAGCGGGTTTACAGATACGTTCCGTTATTTTTACCCTGAGCGGGAACAGGCGTACTCCTGGTGGTCTTACCGCTTTAAAGCCAGGGAAAAGAATGCAGGCTGGCGCATTGACTATTTCTGTGTGTCGGATTGTTTAAGGGACAGGCTGGAGGACGCGAAGATCCTCGCGGAAGTGCTGGGATCGGATCACTGTCCGGTAGAGCTTGATATTTCCCTTAATCTGTAGAGAAAGGCAGGAACGTATGGAGAGGAAAAAGAGACTGCCGGAGATAAAGAGAGGAAATCCGCTTCTTCCCGGAGTTATTTATCAGAACGGCGGATATAATTTTGCGGTGACTTTGCCCTGGCAGGAAGAGGGAAGTCTGCTTCTCTACCGGAAGGGAAGCGTCCGACCGGCGCATGAAATCCCGCTTGAAAACAGATTCCGCACGGGGGATACGGCTGCGGTCTGGATCAGGGAGCAGGATGCGGAGCAGTATGAGTATAATTATCGGATCGGTGGAAAGGTAGTGCATGATCCCTGTGCCAGAGCGCTGACAGGGAGGGAACAGTTTGGCCGGGAAGAGACAAAAGAGCGGGAGCACCAGGTGAGGGGAAGAATTTTCCGGATCGATCCCGGTGAGGAGGAGAGTGTTTTTATCCCCTATGAAGAGGCTGTTTTCTACAAGGTGCACGTGAGGGGATATACGAAGAAAAAGACTTCCGGCGTAAACTGCAGGGGAACCTTTGCCGGGCTGAAAGAGAAGATTCCATACCTGAAAGCACTGGGGGTAACTTCATTGGAACTGATGCCGGCCTACGAGTTTCAGGAACTTCCGCCCTTTGAACCGGAGTCAGGCCCCTATCAGCAGAGTGAGAAAAGCCCCGGGCGGCTCAATTACTGGGGATATACCGGAGGATTCTATTTTGCACCGAAATCAGCTTACAGCGGAGGGGATCCGACAGCAGAATTTCAGGATCTGCTGCGGGCGCT
The DNA here is from genome assembly GCA_900552095.1 of uncultured Blautia sp. GTDB lineage: Bacteria > Bacillota > Clostridia > Lachnospirales > Lachnospiraceae > Egerieimonas. The sequence goes on from URYM01000163.1 coordinate 2,028, forward strand.
CCATGCAGAAGGGATGGAGTGCATTATGGAGTTCTTTTTTGTAAAGGGAACCGGTGGGCAGCGGATTCTGGAAGTGCTGCGCTGGTGGAAAATGATTTACCATGTAGATGGATTTCACATTTTGGGGGAAGATATCCCACAGAAGCTGATTGCGCAGGAACCTGTTTTTTCCAAAACAAAGCTGATTTTTACAGGAGTAGATGATCGGGGAATCTACGGGGGGGCAAAGCCGTCCCTCAGAAATCTGGCAGAATATAACATGGGATTTCAGAATACTGCCAGAAGATTTTTGAAGGGGGATGAGGATCAGGTATCCGAGTTCTGCAGGGAAAGCAGGAGAAATCCGGAGACTCACGGTGTGATTCGATATATGGCCAGTCAGGATGGTTTTACCCTGCAGGATCTGGTGTCCTATGATTACCGTCACAATGAAGGCAACGGGGAAGATAACAGGGACGGCTGCAGTTATAATTTCAGCTGGAACTGCGGGACAGAAGGAGCCAGCAGGAAGCAGGCGGTTCAGGAACTGCGCCGGCGTCAGGTGAGAAATGCAGTTCTGATGGTGGTGCTCAGCCAGGGGACGCCGCTCTTTTATGGCGGAGATGAATTTGGAAATTCCCAGGGCGGCAATAACAATGCTTACTGTCAGGATAATGCTATTGGCTGGACAGACTGGAATCAGGCGGAGAAAAATAAAGAACTGACGGAATTTATCCGCGATGCGCTGGCTTTCCGGAAGGAGCACAAAATCCTGCACGGGAGAGAGGAACTGCGTCTGATGGACTATGAGTCTCGGGGATGTCCGGATCTTTCTTATCACAGTGATCGGGCCTGGTATGCACAGATGGAAAATACCAGCCGTCAGATTGGCATGATGTACAATCGGATCTATGAGGATCCGGCCAGGAAAGAGATGATTTATGTGGCCTACAATATGCACTGGAACAGTCATGCATTTGCGCTGCCCAGGCTGGAGGAAGGCATGTGCTGGTATGAAGTGGCAGATACCGGAAAGAAGGAAGGATTCAGGAAGAGCGGGGAGGAGATAAAGAGGGAGGAAGACCGGTTTATCACCGCAGAACCGCGGACTATCCTAGTTTTGATCGGAAGGCAGGAAGAGGAAGTATGAATCCATGGGGACATTTTAAAACAATCACAAAACATAAGATTCTGGTCATGAAGTATTGCTTCCGGATCGGGCTGTACCGTCAGGGGCTGCTTCACGATATGTCAAAATATGCGCCCACGGAATTTCTGGTGGGAGCAAAATATTATCAGGGAGACCGAAGCCCGAACAACGCAGAGAGGGAAGACACAGGGGTGTCCCTGTCCTGGCTCCATCACAAGGGGAGAAACCGGCATCATTTTGAGTACTGGATCGATTACGGGATCGGCTGTGGTACAGGAATCACCGGCATGCCCATGCCGAAGAAGTATATTGCGGAAATGATCATGGATCGGATCAGCGCTTCCCGGGTCTATCTGGGAGAACGGTATACACAGAGAGCGCCTCTGGAGTATTATCAGAACGGAACGCAGCAGCTTTGGTTCATTCACAAAGACGTGAAACGGGATATGGAAGCTCTGCTTCGGATCCTGGCGGATCATGGGGAAGAGAAACTGATCTGGTATATGAAAAACAGGTATCTGAAAGAAAAATAAAGAAAATTTGTGAGAAATATGCACAGTTTAAATCTGGATTAAGGTTTAAACTGTGCATATTTTTTAGTTTTAGAAATGTTTGGGGAAATTTTATAAAAATTGTCATATCTGTGAATTTCATAGGTAAAAAAATAACAAAGAAAAATGAAAAAAGGAGCGTGCCTGTGGCAAAAAAACTGAAAGACTGCTTTCCCATGATACGGGAAGAGAATGAGCTGCTCTCCCTGCTGCAGGAGTTCTGTTTTGTTCCGTTTGACATTTTCCAGCAGATCTATCACGATAAAGGGATCCGGGACAGACGGGATGCCTGGCTGTTTTTATGAAGAGATCTATCGTTTATGCCGGAATGTGGGGGATATCATGGAAATGTTTTCGAGAGAACTGCAGGAACTGGAATCGAGAAAGAGTTAAGAAAGTTTGGAATTGTATTTTTCCCAGTTTCCTCATATACTAATATAACTGAAAAAATAATAGGATTTCAGCCGGTCTTCTGATATACTGAGAGACAGCTGGCAGGTGCCGGCTGAAAGGAGAGAATATGAGTACTTTTTGGGGACTGATGATACCATTTATAGGAACAACAGCAGGGGCGGCCTGTGTCTTTTTTCTGAGAGGGCAGATCAGACCTTCTGTGCAGAAGGCACTTCTGGGATTTGCTTCCGGAGTCATGGTGGCGGCATCTGTCTGGTCACTTTTGATTCCGGCTATGGATATGTCGGAATCAATGGGAAAATTTGCCTTTATTCCGGCAGCAGCAGGGCTGCTTTTAGGGGTGGGTTTTCTTCTGGGGATGGATCGGCTGATTCCGCACCTTCATCTGGGCAGTGAGAAGGCAGAAGGACCGGCCTGCACACTAAAAAAAACTACTATGCTTGTCCTGGCGGTAACGCTTCATAATATTCCGGAAGGAATGGCGGTGGGAGTAGTTTTTGCGGGAATGCTTTCCGACAGTGTGGAGACTGTCTCTTATACACATCTCCGAGCCCACGAGACCGTACTAGATCTCG
>URYM01000164.1 GCA_900552095.1 uncultured Blautia sp.
ACGAGATCTAGTACGGTCTCGTGGGCTCGGAGATGTGTATAAGAGACAGGTACGTACTTCCTTTTTTGTGAAGTCCCAGAGTGAGCGGCCCTCCCTTACAGGCGTCACCAAAAGAAAACTCCATCTTGTTGCGGTAAGCAAACTCCCGGGGACTTCCCTTAATCCCCTCAAAAATATAGTCCGGTTCTCCGTTCTCTTTTTTCTGTCCGCCTGCACAGATTGCTGTATCCAGCAGATCTTTCACCTGATGAGCCTTCATTTCCAGCTGGCTCTCATAAGACATGGTCTGATACATACAGCCGCCACAGGCTGGAAATTCACCACAGACCGGTTCCCGGTTCTCAAGAGGCGACCTCTCCAGAACCTCCAGAAGCCGTCCTTCCACTCTGTCTTTGCGCTTCTTATTAATCTGAAAACGGATTTTCTGTCCTGGAATTCCATTTTTCACAGTCACCTGCTGTCCCTCCAGAAACACTCTTCCCTTATTGGGAAAATCAATCCGCTCGATATATCCTTCATAAATTTCACCTTTTTTCAATCGTCTCTCCTCCGGCTCTCATCTGAATTTTTCTTTTATCAGAAAAAGCTCCGGTACATTTCTGCACCGAAGCTTTCTGGCTTCGCATCTCTTACTCTGCGTCTTTGTCTTCTTCGTTCTCCTCTTCATCCTCGAAGTAATCATCGAAATCGTCATCGAAATCATCTTCAAAGTCCTCCAGATAATCAGGAGTGAAGAACCGATACACGGCATATGCAATTCCCGCTACTGCTGCAACGGCGCCAACGATAGCCAGCACCCAGATCAGGACATTTTTGCCCTTCTCCTCTTCTCTTTCCTTCTTCTGCAGCATGGATACCAATTCATCGATTTTATTCATTTTGGTCACCGCCTCTCAATTCATTACCGTTATTATACCACTATCTTTCCGATTTTACCACAAAAATTTTGGTCTTTATACTTTCTTTAGTTTTGCAAATGCAGCAAACATTTTTTTCACACCTGCCCGCTGGAAATCCACTGTCACCTCAAAGTCACGTCCGCCCTCCACAATCTCCTTCACCACGCCGGTGCCGAACTTGATATGGCGTACTGTATCGCCCACAGTATACTCCAGCTTATCTGCCTTTGTGACCTTAAACTGCTGAGGCGTAAAAGCCGGCTTATGCAGCATTTCCCGCATTTTCGCATACGTATTCTTCTGCTCAGGGATAGTCTCCTTTTCCTGCTCCAGCACTTTTTCCCGTCCCAGCTCGATCAGATCCCTTGGAATCTCCCGGACAAAACGGGAAATCTTATTGTACTGCGTCTCCCCTCTTATCATACGCTGCCGGGCACTGGTCAGTGTCAGCTCTTTCATAGCCCTTGTAATTCCCACATAGCAGAGCCGCCGTTCCTCCTCAAGCTCCGTAGGATCATCCGCCGTGATCGTCATGTAGCTCGGGAATATGCCGTCCTCCATTCCAGCCAGATAAACATAGGGGAATTCCAGTCCTTTTGCACTGTGAAGTGTCATCAGAAGCACCCTGTCATCATTCTCATCCACGGAATCAATATCCGCTACTAAAGCGATCTCCTCCAGGAAACCGCTTAAAGTCGGTTCTTCCGCACTCTCTTCATAGGTAGCTGCCTTGGTAAAAAGCTCGTCGATATTTTCAATCCTTGCCTGAGCCTCCTCCGTATCCTCCGCTTTCAGCTCTTCCACATATCCCGTATCATCTATGATCTGCTGCAGCAGTTCCTGCACAGAATAAAATTCTGCCTGACTGCGGAGCCGGCGAATGAAACTTACAAAAGGCTCCAGCTTCGCCGCTGCTCTTCCCAGAGTGGAAATCTGATCTGCCTGTTCCAGAGCCTGATAAAAACTTATCCCCTGATCGACAGCATAATCCTGCACCCGGGTAATCGTTGCGGCTCCGATCCCCCGTTTCGGCACATTGATAATCCTGCGCACCGCCAGATTATCTCTGGCATTGTCCACCGTCTTCAAATAAGCCAGCAGATCCTTGATCTCTTTTCTGGCATAGAAGTTCACGCCTCCCACCAGCTTATAGGGAATGTTCGCCATAAGAAATTTTTCTTCAAACATACGGGACTGCGCGTTTGTCCTGTACAGGATCGCACAGTCCTTATACTGGCAGATTCCTTCCCTCACCTTCCGGCGGATCTCTCCGGATATGTATTCAGCCTCCTCAAAGGCATTCTGGAAATTCCGGAAATGAACCAGCTCGCCTTCCTCATTATCTGTCCAGAGACTTTTCGGCTTCCGCTCCATGTTATTGGCAATCACTTTATTTGCTGCCTGAAGAATATTTTTTGTGGAACGGTAATTCTGCTCCAGCTTGATCACATGCGCCTGGGGAAATACCTTTTCAAATTCCAGGATATTTCGGATATTGGCTCCCCGGAATTTATAGATCGACTGATCATCATCTCCCACCACACAGAGATTTTTATATTTCTCTGCCAGCAGACTGACAAACTTAAACTGGGCTGTGTTTGTGTCCTGATACTCATCTACCATGATGTAGCGGAAGCGATCCTGATAATATTCCAGCACATCCGGGCAGTTTCTGAAAAGTTCTACTGTTTTCACGATCAGGTCATCAAAATCCAGAGCATTACTGCTCTTTAACCGTTTCTGATATTCCTGATACACCTGCGCTGTCCTTTTCAGATTCCAGTCTCCCCCTGCATTCATCATAAATTCTTCCGGAGATACCAGCTCATCTTTTGCGCTGGAGATTGCCGCCAGAAGAGATCTCTCCTTGTGTACCTTGGTATCAATCTGCAAATATTTGCAGACTTCCTTCATAACCGTCTTCTGATCATCTCCATCATAGATGGTAAAATTTCTGTCGTACCCCAGCCGGTCGATAAACCGGCGCAGGATCCGCACGCAACTGGAGTGAAAGGTAGAAACCCAGATGCTCTCGGAACCAAAGCCCACAATCTTATCCACACGTTCCCGCATCTCCCCGGCCGCCTTATTGGTAAAGGTAATCGCCAGGATGTTCCAGGGATTGATACCCTTTTCTTCGATCAGATATGCAATCCTGTGAGTCAGAACCCGGGTCTTTCCGCTTCCTGCCCCTGCCAGAAGAAGCAGCGGCCCTTCTGTGTGGAAAACTGCCTCCTGCTGCTGGGGATTTAATCCTTCATAAATACTCATTTTCTGCTCCATTTTCTACTTATTCTCTGGTTTCTGTCTGAATTTCTATTATAATATGGACCGATTGGGAAGTCAACGGATGAGGAAAGCTTTCCCCCTTCCATTTTTCTTCTGTCCGGAATGAAAAAAAGCTTGCTATCTAGTATTGAAAACTATATACTATATCTGTGAGGTGATACCATGAAAATAGACACAAATGATATTTTGAACAGTATACTGGAAAGTCTGTCCCGTATTGATTATATAAAACCGGAAAATGTTCCCGACATTGATTTATACATGGATCAGGTGACAACTTTTATGGACGCGGAACTGTCCTCCACCAAACGGTATCCGGAGGATAAGATTCTTACGAAAACCATGATCAACAACTACGCGAAAAACCATCTTCTTCCGCCTCCCCAGAAAAAGAAATATTCCCGGGAACATATGCTTCTCCTGATTTTTATCTACTACTTTAAAAATATTCTTTCCATCGGAGATATTCAGGCTCTTCTGGAACCGATCACAGAGAAATATTTTCAAAAGAAGCAGGACTTTGACTTGACCCGTCTTTATAACGAAGTATTTCAGCTGGAAAAGGGACAGATTGAAGCTATGCGGGAAACGCTGATCCAGAACTGGGATCTGGCTCAGAGCACCTTTAAGGACGCCCCCGAAGAGGATCAGGAGTTTTTAAAACAGTTTTCCTTTATCTGCCTGCTCAGTTTTGACGTCTATGTAAAAAAACAGGTGATTGAAAAGATGATTGACAATCTGCCGGAACGGCAGAAAAAATAGAGAGGAGACGGCGCCGTAAAAAACACCGGCGCCGCCTCCTCTTTTTCACACACTGCAGGCCTTTTTTAGTCTCTCCAGCCCCGCCTCCAGCACACTTGCCGGACAGGCAATATTCAGACGCCCGAATCCTTCTCCTCCGGCGCCAAAATTCGTCCCCCAGTCTAACAGAAGCTGGGCTTTCTCCACCAGAAACTCGGAAAGTTTCCCCGGTTCCAGCCCCAGATTCCTGAAATCCAGCCACTGCAGATAGGTAGCTTCCAGAGGAGCCGCACTGACCTGAGGCAGCTCTTCTGCCAGAAACTCTTCCACCAGCTTTCTGTTTTTATCCAGATAGATCAGAAGCTGGGAAAGCCATTCCTCTCCCCGCCCGTATGCCAGCCGGCAGGCCTGATAACCAAGCGCCCCCAGAGAATAATACCCTCTTCGCCTCTGAACCTGTTCCATACGATCCGGATCCAGAATAAAAGTGTTGGAGACTTTCATCCCCGCCAGATTAAAGGTCTTTGTAGGTGCAGTGGAAACAGCACAATTCGCCAGATATTTTTCTTCCAGTGTTCCCGCGGATACAAAGGCATGTCCCGGCAGGATCAGGTCGTGGTGAATCTCATCCACGATCAAAAACACCTGATTTTCCAGACAGATACCCGCAATCCTTCTTAACTCTTCCTCCGTCCAGATCCGCCCCAGCGGGTTATGAGGGCTGCACAGAATGCAGCTGTCTCTTATACAC
>URYM01000165.1 GCA_900552095.1 uncultured Blautia sp.
ATCGTCGGCAGCGTCAGATGTGTATAAGAGACAGGTTCTGGTATTTGGTATCTATGACGGAGTCCCCGACGGCAAAGAGCTCACCTGCGGTCTCACGGCCCTTGGTCTTGTCCTTCTCTCCAACCCGATCCGGAAAGAGGCAAAAGAAACCTTCTCCTACTTCACCGATCAGGGGGTTGCCATCAAAGTAATCTCCGGCGATAATCCGGTCACCGTATCAAAGGTTGCCATCGAAGCCGGGATCCCGGGCGGAGAAAACTATGTGGACGCCTCCACTCTGACCACACCGGAACTGATTGAAGAGGCCGTGGTGAAATATACCGTTTTCGGCCGTGTCACCCCCGCACAGAAGCGTCAGTTTGTTCAGGCTCTGAAAAATGCCGGAAAGACGGTTGCCATGACAGGGGACGGTGTCAACGATGTGCTGGCGCTGAAGGATGCGGACTGCTCTGTAGCTATGGCCTCCGGAAGCGATGCCGCCTGCCAGGCTTCCCAGCTGGTGCTCCTGGAATCCAATTTTGCCTGCATGCCTTCCGTGGTGCTGGAAGGACGGCGCGTGGTAAATAACATTCAGCGCTCCGCCAGCCTTTTCCTGGTAAAGAATATTTTCTCTTTCCTGATGGCAATCTTCTCCATGGGACTTCTGATCACCTATCCTCTGGTACCTTCTCAGATCTCGCTGATCAGTATGTTTACCATCGGTGTTCCCGCCTTTTTCCTGGCGCTGGAACCTAACAAAAACATAATTAAAGGCCACTTTCTGACAAACGTGCTTCTGACCGCTCTCCCGGCAGCTCTTACCGATTTCTTTATCGTAGGTGCTCTGGTGATCTTCGGGCAGGTCTTCCACGTAAGTTCAGAAGATATTTCCACAGCCGCTACCCTTCTGATGGCTACAGTTGGTCTGATGATCCTGTTCAAGATCAGTCAGCCCATGAACAAACTGCGCTGGGTCATCTGGTTTGGAATGCTGGCCGGCCTTTTAATCTGTATTTTCTTTATCCGGGATCTTTTTGCCATCAATGGCATTTCCCTGCAGTGCGGCATGCTGCTGACGCTGTTCGCCATCGCTACAGAACCGATCCTGCGCTATACCAGCGCCCTGATCCGTTTTCTTCAGGAAAAAGTTTCTGCACGGCGGGCAGAAAAAGAAAATCAATAATTACAATCAAAAAATACTTTATAAAGGAGACTGCATTCATGAAATTTGTATATCCCGCTGTTTTTCGCAAAACAGCTTCCGGAACCTACCGGGCCTTTTTCCCTGATCTTGAGGACTGTCAGGCCGAAGGTGAAACTTTAGATGACGCCATCGACAACGCCAACGAGGCTGCCTATAACTGGATTTATGTGGAACTGACCGAAGACGGCGAGCTCCCCTCCATTTCTGATCACAGCGATCTGATTCTGGAAAAAGGCGATGAAATAAGAAACATTTCCGTAAATATCCGCTTCACAGACGGATGGGATGAGTAACAGAGGAGATGCGGTATCCGGCATAGTCTGCCAGGTATCGCATCTCCTCTGTTTCAATTTCTTCCATCAATATTCGTAAACCAGCTGCTTTTCTTCTGTCTCCCCTCTTTTTAACCAGTTCTTTGTACTCTCTCTCCGGTAGGCATACCGCCAGCCCATATCCTGAGAGGGATCATGGCTCCCACTCTCCACAGTATAAAATACCTGATCCTGAAAAAAGCTTACAGAAGTAACCATACAGATTGTTTCATCCTGTCTGTTCAGATTTTCATAATGCAATTCTCCGGAAAGTTCTTCCGCCGTCAGAAGTTTTCTTGGCTCTCCTGATGTATCCGTATAAACACTGATCCCACCATCCCTGTCATAGAAATATTCTCCCCGGTTCCAGGGTTCCAAATCTGTACTCTCAGAAGGTTCTCCTGCCACCATACGGCGGGCGGCGGACTCCCCGTTGTCCTGATATTCCAGGTAATAAACAACCGTCTGACCATTTTCCTCCGCAGCATAGAAAGGTTCTGCACAGGTTCCGTAATCCCCGTCCCCTCCGGCAATCTGAATCTTATCTGAACCATCCCGGTTCATCACATAAATCTTGCCTCCCTGGAACAGTCCCGCCGACCCGGCTACAATCCCGGTATTTACCACCAGTTTCTCCGCAGTAACCTGCACATCGGTAATTCCCACTCCCGGCGCATCGCCCTGCCGGTAAAACTGGCTCAGTTCTCTTGCCTCCATCCGATCCACATTCAGCTCCCAGAGGGTTACTTTTTCTGCCCCCTCCCGGGTGGTGTAATATAAAAAGCCATCCTGATAGCGGAGAAATCCTCCCTCGCTTGTTCCTGGAATTTCCCGGGTTTCTCCGGTTTTTCCCGACCAGACAGCCAGATTCCCCGATATTATCTGATAAAAGGCAAGCCCCCTCTCCCGGTCTGAAGCCACTGCCTGAGCCTTTCCCAGATCCTGAAGACGGTTTCCCGCAAAATCAGTGACATAAAGCGTGCTGTTCCACAGATCTGTACCGGAAGACAAAAGCATTTTATCTTCTACAATAAAAATGTCCCCGGCGCCCTGATCCTGAAAAAGGATTTCCGCCTCTCCTTTATCATTCATCCGCACGATGTCTTTGGACTGTCCCTCAATTGCCTGATAATTTCCAAAAACTGCCGTACTCTCAAAATCAGCCGCATCATACCTGCGGAAGTACCAGCAGTCCCCATAGCGGACAAAACCGCTTCCGTCTGTAGCCTGTTCTTCTTTCTTTTTCTCAGCAGCCGACGCCGGGTTCTCTTCTTCCTGCCGTTTTTCCTCTTCGTCCGTTTTCCCGGATTCCTCCGGCAGATCTTCTTTTTTCTGATCTTCCGTCTCCGCAATCTCCTCCAGAGATTTCTCCAGCTGCCTCTTTCCCTCCTTATCCTTCACAGAACGGCTGCCCTCTTCCAGAATCTCTTTGGCTTCCTCTGGCCTTTCCTGAACAAAATAGACTGCCGCCAGCTGCAGATAAGGCGCCGCTTCTTTTTCTTCAATAGAAATTGCTTTCCGAAAACAGATTTCGGCATTCTCATAATCCAGCTGGGCCAGATACTTTTCTCCCAGAGACAGCTGCTTTTCATACTTCTGTTTCTTTACAGCCAGAAAACCGATTCCTGCGGCCGCCACAGCTAAAATCACTGTCAAGAGAGCCAGGATTGCTGTCATCCTGGCTCTGTTTCTCTTCTCTGTCTCCATTATTCGTAATCCAGGCAGGCCCGCTCAGTTGTGTAGGGACGCACGTAAGTATCCGCTACCTTTACATGCTCGGGATGCTTTCCATACACAGCAATATCTTCCGCTGTCTCCAGAGTCGTAATCAGCGCCATATCATGGGTACTGGAAGGAATCGGCTCCTCCACAAATTCTACTGTGAGAAGACCGGGAACCTTTCCCACCAGACTTTTCAGATTCTCTGCCATTGCCTTCTTCAGCTCCGGCTTTCTGGCTTCCTCAATCTCCGGTTTAAATTTCCACATAACGATATGATGTACCATAACTCTACTCTCCTTTCTCCATAAATTGTAACATAAGCGGCTGACCTTGACAACCGCAAGCTACCCCAGAATCAGCTCTTCTGCTACTCTTCCAGATTCCGGTATGGGAACAGCGTAGCCACAAAAATGCTGACTTCTGATATTCCAAGCACAACCGCCAGAACAAAGTCCCCGGTCTGGAAACCGTAGAGCAGTGTGATGAGAAAGAAAAGCCCCACCGGAACCAGGGCGGTACGCATCCTTCGCAGCCATTTATATTTTTTCTCTGACATTCCCTTCGGCATATAATCTTCCGTGTTTACCATTTCACAGGTCACAGAAGCACCATAACGTCCGTTTGCCCGGTAAGCCGTATACTCAATCCCGTCGATGGTAAATTCCGGAAACATCCCTTCTTTTGTGATCACCAGATTCAGGTTGTTTTCTGCTGCATAAGCCAGAAGGGCTTCTGTAAATTCCTTTTTATTCAGGCACATACTGTCGGGCATAAACGTAAAGGTACGCTTCGCCTCCGCCCGGGCCATCGCTTTGTAATCCGACAGAAAATCTGCGAACAGTGCGCCGTTCTTCTCTTCTTTCTCTATCTCTTCCAGATACTGTTCCGCCTGGAGCTGATCCAGCTCTCTCTCCCGGATCCGTTCACAAAATCTGAGTGCTCCTTCCAGCTGTGCTTTCTCCCGCTCCAGTTTCTCCTTCTGCATTTCCAGAACTGTCCCCAGTTCCAGTTCCCCGTCCAGCATCCGCCGTATCTCTTCAATAGAGATTCCCAGCTTCCGGAACAGCTTGATCTCATTCAGCCGGCTGATTTCTGCCTCTCCATAAACCCGGTAATCATTTTCCAGATTGCGCTCCGGATGAAGAAGCCCCTGCTTCTCATAGTAACGGATATTCTGTCTGCTGATGCCGGTTCTCTCCTCAACCTCTTTGATATTCATTCTATTTTTTGCTCCTGTCATAGTTTTTTCCTCCCTTACGTTCTTTTATTTGTCTGAATCATAAGGGATATAGCAGGTATAAGGTCAATACCTTATGGCAATTTTTATGACATGATCCTTCTTTTTCTCAAAAATATCATACGCATCCATGATATGCGCGAAATCTGTCTCTTATACACATCTGACGCTGC
>URYM01000166.1 GCA_900552095.1 uncultured Blautia sp.
CGAGATCTAGTACGGTCTCGTGGGCTCGGAGATGTGTATAAGAGACAGCTTTTAGGAACTTTTATTTCACCAGAGCTACCGTCTCACGGCAGATTGCCAGTTCCTCGTTGGTCGGGATCACACATACCTTAACTTTGGAATCGGGAGTGGAGATCACCATATTCTCCCCTCTCTTCTGATTCATCTCCTCATCCATTTCAATTCCCAGATATCCCAGATAGGACAGAATCTTTTCACGAACCAGAGATGCATTCTCGCCAATACCGCCGGTAAATGCAATGGCGTCCACACCATTCATGGAAGCTGCATAGGAACCGATGTATTTTACCACGCGATAGCAGAATGCTTCAATCGCATTTCCTGCTGCCTCATTGCCCTGATTCATTGCCTCTTCCAGATCACGGAAATCACTGGAAAGGTTCTTGGACAGACCGTACACACCGGACTCCTTGTTCAGGATACGCAGCATCTCGGAGATGTCGATATTCTCTTTCTTGCAGATATACTCCAGAACAGCCGGATCCAGATCACCGGAACGGGTTCCCATGATCAGTCCTTCCAGCGGGGTAAGTCCCATAGAAGTATCCACACATTTTCCGTTTACCACTGCGCTGATGGAAGCGCCATTTCCCAGATGAGCCACGATAACCTTGGAATTATCCTTGTCCAGTCCCAGATATTTGATCGTCTCTTTGGAGACAAAGCTGTGGGAGGTTCCGTGGAAACCATATTTACGGATATGGTATTTCTCATAATATTTGTAGGGAATTCCATACATAAACGCCTTCGGAGGCATTGTCTGATGGAATGCCGTGTCAAATACAGCTACATTCGGTTTTCCGGGCATCAGTTCCATGCAGGCACGGATTCCCATCAGGTTTGCCGGATTGTGCAGCGGTCCCAGATCACAGCACTCATCGATCACAGCGATTACCTCATCGTTGATCACACAGGATTCTGCAATCTTTGCTCCGCCGTGCAGAACACGGTGTCCGATCGCCTCTACCTCGTCCAGACTCTTTAACACACCGGTCTTTTCATTTACCAGCGCATCCAGAACCATCTTGATCGCCTCTGTGTGAGTGGGCATGGGTGCCTCTGTGATCTCTTTTTCACCGCCGGCCGGCTGATATACCAGTCTTCCGTCGATACCGATACGCTCGCAGAGTCCTTTTGCCGCAACTGCTTCCGTATCAGAATTAATCAGCTGGAATTTCAGAGAAGAACTTCCGCAGTTGATTACCAATACATTCATTTTCATTTCCTCCTAATCTATACTGCTGATCTTTTTCAGACCTCTTTACTGCATCTGGCACTGAACGGCAGTGATTGCCACAACACCCACGATATCCTCTGCGGAACATCCGCGGGACAGATCGTTAACCGGAGCTGCAATACCCTGGGTAACCGGGCCATAAGCTTCCGCCTTTGCCAGTCTCTGCACCAGTTTGTAGCCGATATTTCCTGCATCCAGATCCGGGAATACCAGAACATTGGCTTTTCCTGCAACAGGACTCTCCGGAGCTTTGGAAGCACCTACACTAGGAACGATAGCTGCATCCAGCTGCAGCTCTCCGTCCATCAGGACATCCGGATACTGCTCTTTCGCAATCTTAACAGCCTCAACAACTTTGTCTACATCCGCATGTTTTGCACTTCCCTTGGAAGAATGAGACAGGAATGCCACTTTGGGCTCTGCTCCAACCAGAGCTTTGAAAGATTCGGCAGAGGAAGCCGCGATAGCTGCCAGCTCTTCCGGATTCGGATTCTGGTTCAAACCGCAGTCTGCAAATACAAATGTGCCGTTCTCACCGAACTCGCAGTTGGGAACTTCCATCAGGAAGAACGCGGATACCAGCTTGGTTCCCGGTTTTGTCTTCAGAATCTGCAGGCAGGGGCGTAAAGTATCAGCGGTGGAATGACATGCACCGGATACCATACCGTCTGCGTCGCCCATCTTTACCATCATAACGCCGTAATACAGATACTGATTCAGCAGAATGTCTTTTGCCTGCTCCGGGGTCATACCCTTCTTCTGACGCAGCTCTACCAGCTTGTCAATATATGCTGCAGTTCTCTCGGAAGTCGCCGGATCCACAACCTTCACCCCGGTCAGATCCAGGCCTTCGCCGCCTTTTTTCACTGCTTCTTCGGTTCCCACAATAATAATATCAGCCAGTCCCTCTTTCAGAATCTGAGCAGCTGCTTCGTAGGTTCTTCTGTCTTCACTCTCCGGAAGCACGATCACTTTTTTGTCTGCTTTTGCTTTTTCTTTAATTACGTCAATAAATCCCATGATTCAGTGACTCCTTTCGTTTTCTTTCTCCTTTTATAAGGAGAGTTTCTTCGCTTATTCAAAATTATACCGCTTTTTCCATATGTATACAAGGATAGTTAATTTATTAACGATTCTTCTTTTTCCCTGTTTTTCTTGTGCTTTCCCCCTTTCCATGATAGAATACGCAGAACAGATCATGTATTTTTTGAGGTGCATTGTTATGAAAACAGCGGGACTTATCACAGAATACAATCCCTTTACCCGGGGACACGCCCTCCATCTTGAGGAAGCCCGTCTAAAAACCGGGGCAGATTTCTGTATCGCCGCCATGAGCGGGGATTTTGTTCAGCGGGGAGAACCTGCCCTTTTTTCCAAACATCTCCGGACCGAGATGGCCCTTCGCTCCGGTGTGGACGCAGTTTTTGAACTTCCGGTTGACACTGCTTCCGGAAGTGCGGAATTTTTTGCCGCAGGAGCCGTCTTCCTGCTCACCGCACTGGGCGCAGATTATCTGGTTTTCGGAAGCGAGTCTGGAGAGATTGCCCCTTTTCTGGAGCTCTCAGAACTTCTTCTGGAAGAGCCTCCCCTCTATCGCGAAGCCTTAAAATGCGGCCTGCAAAAAGGACTTTCCTTTCCTGCTGCCCGAATGCAGGCGCTTATTCTTCTGGGGAAAAGGGAACTTTCTTTCGATCCCTCCGTTTTCCTCTCCACCCCCAACAATATCCTGGGGGTGGAATACTGCAAAGCTCTGCGGCGGATCAAAAGTCCCCTCCTCCCCGTCACCATAAAAAGGGAAGGCGCAGGATACCATGATTCCGGACTTGACTCCTCCCGCCTTTCCTCCGCTTCTGCACTGAGAAAACTTCTTCTGAACCGGCAATATCAGGAAGTCCTCCCCTCTCAGGTCCCCCCCTGCACCCTTCCGGTATATGAAAAAGCAATGAAAGACGGAGGCCCCTTAACTTCCAAAGATTTCTCTCTGCTTCTTTTTGCCCGCCTTCTTGAAAAAGATACGGAAGACCTGACCCAGATCCTGGATCTCTCCCCGGAACTGGCGGCTCGGATCCGCAGGCTGCAGAATCAGTTTCTGGACTGGCCTTCTTTTGTCTCCCTTTTAAAGACCAGGGAACTGACCCAGACCCGGATACAAAGAGCTCTTCTTCATCTTCTGCTAAACATAGAAGAATGGAAGGAGCCCTCTTTTGCTCGCCTTCTCGGTTTTCAGAAAAGCAGCGCTCCTCTTCTCGGCTATCTGAAAAAGAAAAGTACCCTTCCTATCCTCACTAAACTGGCTGACGCTTCTTCCGTGCTGTCAGATGATGCTGCAAAAGAGCTGGCTCTGACCACCCACGCTTC
This sequence comes from uncultured Blautia sp., assembly GCA_900552095.1. Classification (GTDB taxonomy): domain Bacteria; phylum Bacillota; class Clostridia; order Lachnospirales; family Lachnospiraceae; genus Egerieimonas. Next base: position 3,635 of record URYM01000166.1, read on the forward strand.
TCAGCTCTACCAGGCTGTCTTCAGTCAGGTTTACGGAAAACCTTTCCTCCACGAATATCAGAAGCAGGTGGTAATCCTGTAGAGCATCGCCCCAAAAGGATTTTCTTCTCTCAATCAGACACCCCATAACCGAATTTCCAGTTATGGGGTGCATATAATTAGATTTATTTCAAAGGAGAACCGCAATATTCACATTCACCCATATCGCCATAGATCGTATTATTCGCTCCACAACAAGGGCAGGCAGCAATCCTGGGATGTATCTGTGTTATATTTGCAGCAGCATTTACATTATTCTGAGGCACAGGCGCATGATTAGGCAAAATGACCTCTCTCATACCTTCATCGATATAGGCATTTTTAAGATAACCTTTCTCAATCATCTTCTGCACATCTTCATGAACAACGTCATAAGATTTTCCGGTAGCAGAAGCGATCATATCCAACTGACGAACATTGCCGTTAACGATAATAGACAAATACTGTTTGACATTTTCTGCTTCTGTTTTAATCTTCTTTGCAACTTTTCTTAAAACAAAGCCTGCTACACCAAAGAAGAGAATCATTACAACATCTCCACCTGCAAAACCATCACTTATACACGCGAGCAAACCAATTGCCGCAATACAATAGGATGCAATCCCAAGACCACCAATAAACTCACCTGCACTCATTGCAGTTTTTCTGTCTTTAGATACCCTTTTGATAATCAGAAACACACCGACAGGCCAAAAGAGACAAAGCACTAAAATAATCACCGGCCACGAATACCAAAATCCTACTTTCCCATTCTCTGTCTCTTATACACATCTGACGCTGCCGACGATCTTACGCGTGTAGATCT
>URYM01000167.1 GCA_900552095.1 uncultured Blautia sp.
ACGAGATCTAGTACGGTCTCGTGGGCTCGGAGATGTGTATAAGAGACAGTTCCTTCATCCGGTTCTGCCGGAGTCTCCATGATCTGAAAAATCCTCTCTGCCCCCGCAAGAGCAGCCAGCAGAAAATTACTCTGCATGGTAAATTGATTGATCGGAAGCGCCGCCTGACGTACAAAGACCAGATAACTGGCCAGACTTCCCACATCCATCTGCCCTCTCATGGCCATAATTCCCCCGATCACCGCCACCAGCGCATAATTAATATAAGAAATACTCACCACCGCAGGAACCATGGTTGCCGCATAACTCTGAGCTCCCGTTCCCTCCCGGCGCAGTTTCTCATTCTTCTCCCGGAAAATCTCCATGCACTTCTCTTCGTGGTTAAATACTTTCACCACCTTCTGACCGCTGACCATCTCCTGAATATAACCGTCCAGGTCTCCCAGCGAAAGCTGCTGACGGGCAAAATAAGCGGAACTTCTCCGACCGCTGAACTGAATATAGAGAAACATGATAATATAGCAGATCAGCACCAGAAAAGAAAGCTTCCAGTTAAGGACAAAAAGCATGGTCAGGGTGCCTGCAATCTGGATAAAACTCTGAATCACCACTGCAAAACTGTTATTCAGGGCATCTGAAATAGTATCTACATCATTGGTAAAAGAACTCATGATGTCCCCGTGGCGCCGGGTATCAAAAAAAGAGACCGGAAGCTCCTGTAAATGGGCAAACAAATCTCTCCGGATATCACAGAGAACTTTCTGGGCTGCCCGCACCATGGTCTGGGTATAACCGTAGGCGGCCAGAACTCCGATTCCATAAATCACCGCCGTAAGCAGGATCCCCCTCACCAGCGCCCCCGTATTCCCTGCGGTGAGCGTATTGACTACCGGACGTATCATATAGGTTCCCAGCAGGTTGGAAATGGCGCTGACAGATACCAGAACAGCTACAAAAAAGAGAAGAAAGCGATGCTTTCCCATATAAGACAAAAGATATCTGACGGTAAATCTCAGATTCTTCGGTTTACTGCCCCTGCGCGCCATTTTCCCCGCCTCCTCTCATCTGAGATGCATAGATTTCCTGGTAAATCGGATCCCGCTTTAAAAGTTCCTCGTGCGTTCCCGCCGCATGGATCTCTCCATCTTCCAGGATAAAAATCTGATCCGTATTCATCACGGAAGTAATCCTCTGCGCTATAATAATCTTCGTCATACCCGGGATCCGGGTCAGAGCTTTCCGTATCTTTCCCTCCGTTGCCGTATCTACAGCACTGGTCGAATCATCAAAGATAATAATTTTCGGCTTTTTCAGCAAAGTCCGGGCAATGCAGAGCCTCTGCTTCTGCCCTCCGGAGACATTAACACCTCCCTGCCCCAGATCTGTGTCCAGACCCTTGGGCATCTTTTCAAGGAATTCGTCAGCACAGGCCATACGGCAGGCCTCCCAGATTTCTTCCTCCTCTGCCCGCTCTTCCCCCCAGAGAAGATTTTCCCGCACAGTCCCGGAAAAAAGCACGTTTTTCTGAAGTACAATCCCTACTGAGTCCCTCAGTGTTTTAAGATCATAGGAACGGACATCTCTTCCCCCCACCAGGACCTGGCCGCAGGTGGCATCGTAAAGCCGAGGAATCAGCTGTACCAGCGTAGTTTTCGCTGATCCCGTTCCTCCGATGATCCCCACCGTCTGGCCGGATCTGATGTTAAAAGTGATATTCTTAAGGGCATACTCTTTAGCCTCATCTTTGTATTTAAAAGAAACGTCTCTGAACTGGACACTCCCGTCCGCTACCTGGCGCGCCCCGTCTTCCGGGGATGACAATACCGGAACCTCATCCAGGATTTCACTGATTCTTCTGGCACTGGCCAGCGACCGGGTAAGCATAAGAAATACATTGGAGATCATCATAAGAGAATTCATCACCTGCATGACATAGCTCAAAAAGCCGGTAAGATTTCCCACTTCAAGGCTTCCGCCCAGGATCATATTTCCTCCAAACCACATGATCAGCACAGTAGCTGTATACATCACAAGCTGAAAAGCCGGCAGATTCAGCACCACAAAATGAAACGTTTTTCTGCTGGTATCTGCCAGATCCCTGTTCACCTGCTCAAACTTCTCCTCCTGATATTCTCCCCGCACAAAAGCCTTTACCGCCCGGATCGCCGTAGTACTTTCCTCTACCACACTGTTGAGCCGGTCTACTGCTTTTTGCAGAACTCCGTACAGCGGCGCCGCTTTACGCACCACTGCAAATAAAATAAGTCCCAGAACAGGAGTAGTCACCAGAAAGACCAGCGCCAGTTTCGGATTCATCCAGGCGGAAAGCCCTATTCCCATGAGCATCATGATCGGGCTTCTGACCAGTGGCCGGATCCCGCCGGTAAGTGCGTTCTGCAAAACTGTCACATCCGTAGTCATTCGAGTCACCAGAGATGAAGTTTCAAAATGATCCAAATTGGAGAATGCGTAGCTCTGTACTTTCTCAAACTCTGCTTCCCGCACATTTGCTCCCCATCCATAAGCTGCCCGGGCTGCATATCTGGCATAGAGAAGACCGGTAAGCAGGGAAAGGAGGGCACAGATTCCCATCTGCACCCCCTTCTCCAGAATAAAAGAAACGTCATAATTTTTTACACCCACATCGATGATATCCGCCATAAGGACCGGTATCACCAGCTCAAATGCCGTCTCCGCAATCACCAGCACCGATCCGATGAGGAGATCTTTTTTATACGAACCAAAATATCCAAACAGTTTTTTTAAATCATTCATCCGGCTTCCTGCCTTCCGCTCTTTTTTTATCGTAGATAATTATAGAGCGAAGTATCTCTCCTGTCAATGCGCCTGTTCTGTTTCCTCATCTTCTGCCGGTCTCCATGCTTTTCCAAATTTTACATCCCGGAAAAGAGCAGACAGGCCGGTAATCTGCTTCAGACGCAGAATCTCGTCTTTATCCATGCCCAAATGCTTGGAGATCCATGCATCGGAACGGCCCAGTTCCTGCAGTTCCTTTACAATATTGCTCATCAGATTCACGTTATGGGTACCGCGGGCTCTGTTATGACGGATTGTACTGGCCATCCGTTTGTCCAGGGGCTTCTGAATGACAGATACCGGCAGCATCCCTTTTTCCCTCTCATAAATATCTTCATGTTCCAGGATTACCCGATAGCGGTGAAACCCGTCTACGATAATATACTTGTCATGTTCCTTATCGTAATAACAGACAATTGGCATCGTATATCCGTCTTCTTTGATACTGTCATAGAGAAGTTTCATCTCCGGTGGTGCCACCGCGTTGGGATTATAGGTATTTGCTTCGATTTTTTCCACAGGTACGGAAATCACATTATAAACAGGACTTTTATACTCCATATTCTATCTCCTCCACACCTTTATATTTTTCCTTGATCAGGTCAATCTGTTTCTGCTGTTCCCGCGTAAGGCCAAAACCCATAAAACGGCAGTTATGATCATTCTTTAAAATGCAGTAACACATCCTTTTCCAGCTGGGAATATCCTTGGTTGACTTAATATCATCTGTCGAATCCGGAATCTTTCCCAGAAAGATCACCCTGGACTTTTTACTCTTGGTATAATTGGACACTCCATTTCTCTGGATCTGGTAACCCTTGCTTTCCAGTTCCTGGATCGTCTCCTCATCTAGGCCTCCCCCGGTAGTCTGCCAGAATTCTATAGATGAATTAAATTTTTTCACATAATTGTTGCGCAGCCGGGCCGGAAGCGTATCCAGCAGAAACAGCGTATAAGACTTCCAGGTATGCCCCGGAGGCAGCGTCACATTCCGGTAGCCCATCGCTTTTGTGCGGCCATAGATACTGGCAAAATTGGCGCCCCGGACCCTTCCCACCAGTTTGATCCAGATATCCGGATCAATAACCCGGTAAAGATTTAAAGCATCCTTGGAGTAATCATTAAATGGAGAAGCCACCCGCATCTGGGAAACTTTAAGCCCCGCTTTATAATAGAGATCATAAAGCTCATTGTAATCATAGTCAAAAAGAAAGTTTGCATGCCACACATCCTGAGATGACCAGTCATAAAGCGGAGAAGCGCACCAGACATCTTTAAACTGCTTGGTGATCCAGCACTCATTCTTATACTCGCATCTCTTGTTCAGAAAACCACTGTATCGCTGCATAGACTCATCCGCCCGCATCCCCAGAAGACATACTGTCTTTTTATTTCCATGAGAGATCCGGTACCAGCGCCCGAACTGTTTTGCCAGATCTTCCTGGTGCATTTTATAGCGGTAAGTGGTAATTGGATTATTCTCCAGATTGATCACATATTCTTTCTGGGGCATGGGACGCACCCAGGCCTCCTGTTTTTTATCATCCCAGGGATACCAGAACATCTCATAGCTGCTGAGAGCTGTGCGCGTCGCCATGGGAAGCTGTCTCTTATACACATCTGACGCTGCCGACGATCTTACG
>URYM01000168.1 GCA_900552095.1 uncultured Blautia sp.
TACGAGATCTAGTACGGTCTCGTGGGCTCGGAGATGTGTATAAGAGACAGGAGATCCCCCTGGAAATCCTGGACGAGATCCGTGCCCTGGATATTGAGGAATATATGGAATATCTGAAGGTCTACCGGGATTCGGATAACCAGATGATTACCAACGGCGAAAAAGGACTGAAAAGAAAGATGTCAGCGCTGCGCAGTTTCTACTCCTACTACTTCAAACATGAAATGATCCGGACAAATCCCACTCTTCTGGTCGATATGCCGAAGCTTCATGAAAAAGCCATTGTCCGTCTGGATGCAGACGAAGTCGCTCTTCTTCTGGATTATATGGAACATGCCGGAGATACTCTGACAGGGCAGAAACGGGCCTACTATGAGAAAACGAAAGAACGGGATCTGGCACTGGTTACTCTTCTTCTCGGAACAGGAATCCGCGTCTCAGAGTGCGTGGGCCTCGACGTGGAAGATATTGATTTTAAGAATAACGGAATCAAAGTCACCCGAAAGGGTGGAAATGAAATGATCGTTTACTTTGGCGAGGAAGTGGAAAAAGCGCTGCAGCGCTATCTGGAAGTAAGGAAGGGAATTACTCCTCTGGCAGGACACGAACACGCTCTCTTCTATTCTACCCAGCGCCGGCGGATCGGAGTCCAGGCTGTAGAAAATCTGGTAAAAAAATATGCCCGTCAGATCACTACTACGAAAAAAATTACGCCCCACAAGCTTCGCAGCACCTACGGCACCGCCCTGTATCAGAATACAGGGGACATTTATCTGGTTGCCGATGTGCTGGGACACAGGGACGTAAATACTACGAAAAAACATTATGCTGCTATTGATGACAGCAGAAGACGCAAAGCCGCCGGAGCTGTCAAGCTCCGGGAACCCTGAATCCGGTAAGAATTTTCCATTTTATAAGGAAAAAAGGCGGTCATCCAGAACAATCGTAAATGGGCCGTCATTTTCCAGCTCTATCTTCATATCGGCCCCAAATACCCCCTGTTTGACCTGCGGTATCACAAGGGAGGCTTCTTGAACCATATATCTGTACAGCGCTTCTGCCCGGTCAGGAGCGCCTGCTTCCACAAAACTGGGACGATTTCCCTTTCGGCAGTTGGCATACAGAGTAAACTGGGAAACGAAAAGCAGCTCTCCTCCCACATCCTTTAGGGAAAGGTTTGTCTTTCCCTCCTCATCAGCAAAAATTCTCAGATTCAGCAATTTTTTCAGATACAGATCTGCTGTTTTCTCATCATCTGAATCTCCTACACCCACAAATACAAGCAAACCTTTTCCAATCTTACTGTGCATACTCCCGTCAATCGTTACGGAAGCATGGTTGACACGCTGTATCACCAGTCTCATTTATTTTTTCTCCTCTTTCTTTTGATTCTCGCCGGAATTCTTTCGCTTTTTCCGGTAAACAAAAACCTGCTCTCTTCCCATTGGCATTTCCTTCTTCGCCCGCGGAACCGGCTGCCTTGTTTCCGGATCCAGATGATCCATATTTTTGTAAGCATCCACTTCTACAGGAAGCTGTCTGGAGCGAAGCCGGTTGTTGATAATATTGCGAACGATCACGCAGATAACAGCACAGATGGGAACCCCCACAACCATTCCCAGAAGTCCGAACAGACCTCCTCCTACCAGAATTGCAACGATTACCATAAAGCTGGAAAGACCGGTGGAACCTCCCAGAATCTTCGGTCCCAGAAAGTTCCCGTCAAACTGCTGCAGTGCCAGAATAAAAATGGCAAAGTACAGCGCCTGCAGAGGATTTACCAGAAGAATCAGTATAATGGACGGAATCGCACCGATATAGGGACCAAAAAACGGAATCACGTTCGTCACACCTACCACCACGCTGACCAGCAGGGCATACGGCGTTCCCAGCAGTGTAGTTCCAATATAGCAGAGAATTCCGATAATGATGGAATCAATGATCTTTCCAATAATAAATCCGCCAAATGTCTTATCCACAAAACGCAGATCCCGCAGAACCATATTGGAATTTTCCGGTTTCAAAACTGCGAACAAAAACTGCTTTGCCTTGGCTATATAAGCCTCCTTGCTGTACATAAGATAAATGGATACGATCACACCTACCAGAAAGTTCTTCAGGAAATTGACCATGCCCATGATACTGATAGAAAACTCCCGGACCATCACATTTACCTGAGGCAGAAGCTCCGTAGTCAGCCAAACTTCCGCTTTTGCCGTAGCTGTATCGAAAACATTCATCATAGACTCCCGCATATCCGGATTATCTTTCAGCAGCTGGGTAATCCATTCCTGAATATTCCGCACATACCGGTCAAAGTTATTGGCAATATTTGTGATACTGGAAAAGATTTCCGGAACCAGAAGCGCAATCAGTCCATAGATACAGAACAGGAAAAAAAGAAGGACACAGACCACGCAGCACATCCGGATAATCTTCTTTCCCACTGTTCCCACTTTTTTTTCAAAGCGGTGAAAAAAAGGAAAGATCACACTTTCCTCCAGAAAGCGTACCATTGGATTCAACAGATAAGCCAGAACCAGCCCGTAGATCAAAGGAGCCAGAATCTCCAGGATTGCGGTAATCCCGCCAATCAGAGTGTTCATACGGAACAGGCCAAAATAAAACAAAATACTGGCGGCAATAACACAGAAAGCTGTGATCCCCCAGTATAGATATTTCTTGTCCCAGCGAAATTTCATTATGATGCCTCCATTAATTAAGATATTGGAATTATACCACATTTTCCTGCCGTTGTCTCAGTCATATGAAAAAAAGCTGAAAATTTCTTGCACATCGTGATTTCAGCCGCTATAATGGTGTGAGTATGAAAAAGCTCTGCCCGACCGGGCAGATACACAGAAAGGATAGAACATGAAACTGCAACAGCTTCTCAGCTATACCAGAAAAGCCGTGGACGATTATCAGCTGATCGATGACGGGGATAAGATTGCCGTTGGCATTTCCGGAGGAAAAGACAGCCTTACTCTGCTGTATGCCCTGCACGGCCTGAAACGCTTCTATCCCCGCTCCTTTTCCCTGATCGGGGTAACGGTTGATCTGGGATTTTCCGGCTTTGATTTAAGTGAAATAAGGGCATTGTGCGCCAGTCTGGAAATTCCCTATGAAGTGGTCAAAACAGATATCGGCCAGATTATTTTTGAAGAGCGGAAGGAAAAAAATCCCTGCTCTCTCTGTGCCAAAATGCGGAAAGGCGCCTTAAACCAGGCGGTAAAAGAACTGGGCTGCAACAAAGTTGCTTACGCCCATCATAAAGATGACGTGGTGGAGACCATGCTCCTCTCCCTGATCTTTGAGGGAAGATTTCATTCTTTTTCTCCAAAGACCTATCTGGATCGGATGGATCTCACCGTAATCCGTCCCATGCTCTATGTGGACGAATACGATGTCATCGGATTCCAGAACAAATATCAGCTTCCTGTGAGTAAGAATCCCTGTCCGGCCGACGGATACACAAAACGAGAATATGCCAAAGAGCTGCTGGCTCAGCTGACAAGGGAGAATCCCGGGGTAAAAGAAAGGATGTTTTCAGCAATCGTAAATGGGAATATCTCCGGATGGCCGCCTCTTTTTACCGGCAAATAGGCTCAGTTTTTACTTGGCTCACAGCTGCAGCGTCAGAAATGGATGTGAATTTAAACACCCCGTTTAAAATTCACATCCATTTCATTTTCGCATCTTTTCTTAAAGCTGCGTCTGATCTTCCGATCAGTAATAAATAACTTTTTTATCTTCTTCGTCTTCTCTTATGGCAATCGCTCTCTTAATAAGCTTTACGCATCCATCAATTCCGAAAAGTCCGCTGTCCAGACAGAGATCGTATCCGGAAGCCTCACCCCATTTTTTACTGGTATAATAGTTATAGTAGCTGGCTCTCTTCTTATCTGTTTTTAAAATCCGCTCTTTCGCCTTGGCATCTGTCAGATCATATTTCTTGGCAATACGGCGAATACGGCTGGAAAGATCCGCATGGATAAATACCGAAAGCACGTTTGGGAAGTCAGCCAGAGCATAATCCGCACAGCGTCCTACAATAATACAGGGTCCCTCCTCTGCCAGCTTTTTAATACTGTCATACTGAGCAAGAAAAACTTTCTGATTAATCGGCATATCCGCAAAGCTGGCGGAACTGTAACCAAAAGAATACGTATCCATTACCAGAGAGTAAAGGAAACTGTTCGTAGGCTTTTCATCGTGATTTTCAAAAAGTTCCTGACACAGTCCGCTATCTTTTGCTGCCCGGTCCAAAAGTTCTTTGTCATAGCATTTGATACCGAGATCACTGGCCAGAGTCTGACCAATCTCACGTCCTGCACTGCCGAACTGGCGGCCAATTGTTATAACAGTCTGAATACCTGTCTCTTATACACATCTCCGCGCCCACGAGACCGTACTAGATCTCGTATG
>URYM01000169.1 GCA_900552095.1 uncultured Blautia sp.
TCTAGTACGGTCTCGTGGGCTCGGAGATGTGTATAAGAGACAGGTAATATTGACTTATTTCAGCCTGATGTCTTCTATGGCCGGAATGATGTTTACAGTCAACGGAAGATTTAAGTCGGCGGTTTTCTGTCTGGCGCTTTCAGGACTCTGTGATATGTTTGACGGGAAGATTGCAAGAAGAAAGAAGGACCGGACGGAGGATGAGAAAAAGTTCGGGATCCAGATTGATTCGCTGTGTGATGTGGTGTGTTTCGGGGCTTTCCCGGCACTTCTCTGCTACCGGCTGGGGATGGATGGCATACCGGGGATCGCGATTCTGCTCTTTTACTGCACGGCGGGAGTGATCCGTCTGGGGTATTTTAACGTGATGGAAGAAAAGAGACAGGGAGAGACGACGGAGGCCAGAAAGTATTATCAGGGGCTTCCGATCACTTCCATGGCGATTGCCCTTCCGATCACTTTTGCGCTGGCGCCCCTGTTCCGGAAGGAGTTTGTGCTGGTTCTCCATCTGCTGGTTTTTGCGGTGGGACTTCTTTTTATTGTAGATTTCAAGCTGAAGAAACCGAAGAATGCCACACTGGCTGTTCTGGTGGGGATTGTGGCGCTGGCACTTGCCAAGGTACTGCACTGGTTTTAAGTTAGGGGGAAAAGCTTATGAAGTATGCGGACAGAGCGGGAAACAGATGGAATGAGGAGAGCGGACAGGATCGTTTCCTGGAGCGGATGTACAGCTGTGCGGGAGGAAGGGCACTCTTAAAAGTGCTGACGCTTCCGGCGGTATCAAAACTGGGAGGGATGTTTTTAAACACCAGAATCTCAAGCCTGGCAGTAGGTCCGACTGTAAAGAAAAACATGATTTATATGGGGCAGTATGAGAAGAAAAAATATCGTTCCTATAATGAATTTTTCTGCAGGAAGATCCGGCCGGAATACCGTCCTTTTGATCCGGATCCGCTGGCTTTTGTCAGTCCCTGCGACGGGCATCTCTCCGTATGGCCCATCACAAAGAACAGAAGATTTCAGATCAAGCATACGGTGTATTCTCTGGAGAGGCTTTTAGGGAACAGGAAGCTGGCGGAGCGTTTTGCGGAAGGTTATGCGCTGGTGTTCCGGCTGACCGTGGATAATTATCACAGATACTGTTACGTGGATGACGGAGCCAAAACCAGCAATATAAAGATTCCGGGGATCCTGCATACGGTAAATCCCATAGCCAATGATATTTACCCGATCTACAAGGAAAATACAAGGGAGTACAGTCTTCTTCACAGTTCCCATTTCGGTGAGGTACTGATGATGGAGGTGGGAGCTCTGATGGTAGGGAAGATCGTCAATTATCATGACGCGGGACAGGTAAAGAGAGGCCAGGAGAAGGGACGCTTTGAGTTTGGCGGCTCTACTATTGTTCTGCTGGTACAGCAGGGGAAAATGACGCCGGACCGGGATCTGATCTGGAATACCAGGCACGGTTATGAGACGGAAGTGCGCATGGGAGAGAGGATAGGAAGGGCAGAGTAAATGAAGAAAAGAAATTACCAGAGGGAGATGGAGGATACCATCTCCCGTCTTCGCAGGGAGGGGAAGGTGCCCCGGCTTCTGCTTCACAGCTGCTGTGCGCCCTGTTCCAGTTATGTGCTGGAGAAACTCTCAGAAGATTTTGAGATTACCGTTTTTTATTATAATCCGAATATTTATCCGGAGGAGGAGTACCGGATGCGGGTGAGAGAGCAGGAAACATTTATCAGAAAGCTTCCGGCGGTCCACCCGATCCGCTTTCTGGAGGGGCGGTATGAAACAGGAGAATTTTACGGAGCCGTAAAAGGAATAGAGCAGATTCCGGAAGGGGGAGAGCGGTGTTTTGCCTGCTACCGGCTGCGCCTTTTGGAGACGGCAAAAAGAGCGGCGGAAGAAGGCTTTGATTATTTTACTACGACGCTGTCGATCAGCCCTATGAAAAACGCGGAGAAGTTAAATGAGATTGGAGGGGAACTGGGAGAAAAATATGGAGTCTCCTACCTTACTTCGGATTTTAAGAAAAAAGAAGGCTATAAGAGGTCTCTGGAACTTTCGCGGGAGTACGGCATGTACCGTCAGGACTACTGCGGCTGCATCTTTTCCATGAGAGAACGGGAGGCAGATAAGGCAAAAAAAGAGAAAAAGGAACAGTTTTCCTTGCCAGAACAGAAGAAATAGTGGTAAAATCAGACATTATGCAGATAAAAAAGAAATGAGGTTTTAATATGGCACAGTTATGGGGCGGACGTTTTACGAAAGAGACGGATCAGCTGGTTTATCGTTTTAATGCATCCATTGATTTTGACAGAAAATTTTACAGACAGGATATAAAAGGCAGTATGGCTCATGTGAAAATGCTGGCAAAACAGCAGATTCTCACAGAAGAAGAGCGGGATCAGATCCTGGAGGGACTGGAGGGTATTCTGCGGGATGTGGAAAACGGAAGCCTTGAGATTACGGAGGCTTATGAAGATATCCACAGTTTTGTGGAGGCAAATCTGATTGACCGGATCGGCGATGCAGGCAAGAAGCTTCACACGGGCAGAAGCCGCAACGATCAGGTCGCGCTGGACATGAAGCTTTACGTGAGGGATGAGATTGATGAACTGAAAGGGCTTGTGTTTCAGATGCTGACCGTTCTGGAGCGGCTGATGGAGGAGAACCTTCATACGTTTATGCCAGGATTTACCCATCTGCAGAAAGCGCAGCCGATCACCCTGGCACATCATCTGGGCGCTTATTTTGAGATGTTCCGCAGGGATTATGACCGTCTGACGGATATCAGGAAACGGATGAATACCTGTCCTCTGGGAAGCGGAGCGCTGGCCGGAACGACCTATCCGCTGGACCGGGCATATACGGCAGAACTTCTGGGATTTGAGAGAGCCACTTACAACAGTATGGATTCTGTGGCAGACCGGGATTATCTGATCGAGCTTTTGTCTGCCCTTTCAACAATTATGATGCATCTGAGCCGTTTTTCGGAAGAAGTTATTCTGTGGAATTCCAATGAGTATCAGTTTGTGGAGATTGACGATGGCTACAGCACCGGATCCAGTATCATGCCGCAGAAAAAGAATCCGGATATTGCAGAGCTGGTCCGGGGGAAGACCGGGCGTGTTTACGGCGCTCTGATGGCGCTTCTGACGACCATGAAGGGAATTCCGCTGGCCTATAATAAGGATATGCAGGAGGACAAAGAGGGCGTGTTTGACGCGCTGGACACTGCAAAGGGATGTCTTGCGCTCTTTGAGGGAATGCTCTCTACCATGCGGTTCAACAAAAACAGGATGGAAGATTCTGCTAAAAATGGTTTTACAAATGCTACAGATGCGGCGGATTATCTGGTAAATCACGGCGTGCCTTTCCGGGATGCTCACGGTATTGTGGGACGTCTTGTCCTGTACTGTATCGAAAAGAAGATTGCACTGGATGATATGACGCTGGAAGAATTTCAGGCAATCAGTCCGGTGTTCCAACAGGATATTTATGAAGCGATTTCCATGAAGACCTGCGTGGAAAAAAGAAATACCGTCGGTGCTCCGGGACCGGAGGCGATGGCCTGGGTTTTGGAGGAAAACAGAAAATATCTGAATGAAATTGAAAAAAACAGTTGAAAAAAGTTCATATATCAGGTAGTATTACAGAAGAAACACATATGTCCGTGTATTAAATACAAACAGCGGAAATTGTACGAGGAGATGTGAAAAAATGAGTGAAAAACTGAGAGTTGGTATTTTAGGAGCGACAGGAATGGTAGGACAGCGGTTTATTTCTCTTCTGGAGAACCATCCCTGGTTTGAAGTAGTTACAGTGGCAGCCAGTCCCCGAAGTGAGGGAAAGACTTATGAGGAGGCTGTGGGAGGGCGCTGGAAGATGACCACCCCCATGCCTGAGGCGGTAAAAAAGCTGGTTGTAATGAATGTAAATGATGTGGAGAAGGTAGCTGCAACGGTTGATTTTGTCTTCTCTGCTGTAGACATGTCCAAGGACGAGATCCGTGCGATTGAGGAGGCTTATGCGAAAACAGAGACGCCAGTGGTATCCAACAACAGCGCTCACCGCTGGACTCCGGATGTGCCTATGGTAGTGCCGGAGATCAACCCGGAGCATTTTGAGGTGATCAGCGCGCAGAAAGAACGCCTGGGCACGAAGTACGGTTTCATTGCCGTAAAACCCAACTGTTCGATTCAGAGTTATGCGCCCTGTCTGGCAGCCTGGAAAGAGTTTGAACCCTGTGAGGTAGTGGCTACGACTTATCAGGCGATTTCAGGAGCGGGCAAAACCTTCCGTGACTGGCCGGAGATGGTGGAGAATATCATTCCCTACATCGGCGGGGAAGAGGAAAAAAGTGAGCAGGAGCCTCTTCGTGTAC
>URYM01000170.1 GCA_900552095.1 uncultured Blautia sp.
CGCGTAAGATCGTCGGCAGCGTCAGATGTGTATAAGAGACAGGTACAGAAAAGACTGCAGCGGATGTCCCGCAAGCAGTGCCCGCACCGCCCTGGTCCCTCCGCAGCCCGGACAGTATAATCCGGTAAGCTTCTGCATCATGCAGGGCTGTCTGCCCAGTATATGTAAGATCGTATCCACTGTCTGCCTCCTTTCGTCCATTTTCTCTTATTATAACAAATGAAAGGAACTATGCAATATGAGACAAACTTCCAAATATCTGAAAGGACTGGCCAGAGAAGCGCTCCTCCAGCGCTACTCCACCGCTGTGGGCGCCTACCTGATCCTCTTTCTTTTCACCCTTTTTCAGTACCTCCTGCCTATGCAGATCGTTCTTGAAAATGAGATTGCCACCCTTCTTGTAAACCAGCTCATCTCCCTGCTCCTGACTCTGATCCTGTTCGTCTTCCAGGCCGGCGCGATCTGCCTGATACTGAACATGAGCAGACAGCGGGAGTACCGGCTGAGCGACCTTCTCTATGCATTCCGCCACAATCCGGACACTTTTCTGCTGGTCGGTCTGGCAGTCTCTCTGATCCGGCTCGTCTGCCAGCTTCCGGCGGCAATCTACAACTTTACCTCCCCCATCTGGGAACTCTCTTCCATCACCTATGAGCAGAGTATGACCTTCCTGGGGTGCTTTGCCGCCTTAAGCCTGGCCGGTTCTCTTGTCAGCTTCCTGCTGACCACGCCCCTCTTCCTGGCGCCGTATCTGCTGATTGATGACTGTACCTTAAGTGCCCGGACTGCCCTGGTCTCCAGCATCCGCCTGATGAGAGGAAGAAAAAGACATCTGATCTATCTGCAGATCAGCTTCTTCGGTATGCTGGCTCTGGGAGCTTTAAGCTGCGGCGTGGCGCTCCTCTGGGTACAGCCCTACATGACAATGACCATGGTATTTTTTTACCGGCAGTCTATTGGAGAAATTGCATAACTCTTTGCCTAAAAGAAGAGAGGCTCCGCATTTTCGCGAAACCTCTCTTCTTTTTTCATATATTTTTCTTCCGAAGCAGAACACAGGCACTTTATCGGAAGAGTTTTCCCAGAAGCAGGTGGCCGTGAGGTTCAAAAATCCCGGATCCGGCCGCCGTTTTCTCACAGTAGAACTCCGGTCCGTCTGCCTCTTTTTCACTGTCATAAAGAAGATAAGGCACCGGATCTCCGGTATGGGTCCTTTTGCAGATCGGGGTCGGATGATCCGGCAGGATCAGCATCCGATAGGGCTCCCCTGAATCATCCATTTTCTCCTTGATCACCCGGATCACCCGGTCATCCAGATACTCGATTGCCTGAATCTTCCGCTCCAGGCTTCCCTGGTGTCCCATCTCATCAGGCGCCTCCACATGAATATAGGCAAAATCATATCCATCTTTTAAGAGAGCGTCCGCCGCCGCCAGCGCCTTTCCCTCATAATTTGTATGAAGACCGCCATTTGCCCCCTCTACATGGGCAATTCCCATTCCTGCGCCCTTGGCAATCCCTTTCAGAAGATCTACCGCTGAGATCATCATGCCTTTCTTTCCATATTTCTCCTCAAAAGAGTCCAGCATAGGTTTGGTTCCCGCCCCCCAGAACCAGAAACTGTTGGCAGGATTCAGTCCTTTTTTCTTCCGCTCCTGATTCAGGGGATGATCCTTCAGAATCTCATAACTTCTCTTCTGCATTTCCCTCAGCACGGGATCCGCCGGAAGATAGTCTCCGATTTTCTTCTCCGGAATGTCATGCGGCGGCGTCAGCTCTGTCACCTGTCCCTGTTCCCAGATCAGACAGTGGCGGTAACTGGTTCCTGTATAGAACTGATATCCTTCCATCGCAAGCTGCTCCGCTGCATCCTTTAAAAGTACTGCCGCATCCTCCGTGCTGATCTCACTGGAGCTGTGGTCTTTCATAATCTGCTCCTCATAAGCTCCCCCGTTCTCAGTCACAGTCACCAGGTTGCACCGCATTGCCACATCGGTGTCTTTCATATCCACACCGATACTCAGCGCTTCCAGCGGAGATCTTCCGGTATAATATTTTTTCGGATCATAGCCGATCACAGAGAGATTGGCTGTGTCACTTCCCGGTGCCATTCCCTCCGGCACGTTGCAGGAAAGCCCCACCTCACTTACCGGAGCCAGCCGGTCAAGCACCGGCGTCTCTGCCGCCTCAAGAGGGGTTCTTCCCCCCAGCTCCTCCATGGGTTCATCTGCCATTCCATCTCCCAAAACCACCACATACTTCATAATATCTTTCCCTCTTTCTTCTCTCCCGCTCTTTTTATCTCACCCGGATCCGGTTCAGAATCGTATCAAAACGTCCGGCTTTCTCCTTGTATTCTTCTTCTGTCATCGGTTCCGTCACAAAGCAGAACTCCTGAGAGAGATCCGGCACCCCTGCCGGGCGCACCTGTCCGAACACTGCTTCCACCTGATCAATATCCCGGGTCAGACTCCCCTTGATCCGCACGAAATAGCGGTGCGTCACCTTGGAAAGATCCATCAGTTTCAACTTATCTTCACTCCACCTGTGCATAACCGTACAGCCCGGATGCTTTGCCGCTTCCACCACATCAGCCACCACTGCGCTGGCAGTCGGAAGTTTACCGGCTCCGCTTCCATAAAACATGGCATCGCCCAGCATATTTCCGTGGAGGAAAATAGCGTTAAATACATCATTTACCCCATGCAGCGGATCCTCCCCGTCTACCATCACAGGGCAGACCATTGCATAATACTGATCCCCTTCCTGCTTGCAGGTGGCTACCAATTTGATCCTGTATCCCAGCACCTTGGCACATTTAATATCATTTGCCGTAATCCGGGTGATTCCTTCTGTATAAATATCCTCATAATCCACATGATGGCCAAAGGCCAGCGACGAAAGAATCGCTATCTTCCGGCAGGCATCATAGCCCTCCACATCCGCCTCCGGATTGCGCTCTGCATAACCGCGCTCCTGCGCATCCTTCAGCGCGTCCTCAAAGGAAGAACCATCGCTCTCCATCTTGGAGAGAATATAATTGGTGGTTCCATTTAAAATGCCGCTGATCTCATCAATCACATCCGCCGTCAGGGATGTATTCAGCGGCCGGATAATGGGAATTCCGCCCCCACAGCTGGCCTCAAAAAGGAAATTGCAACGCTTCTCCTCTGCAATCCCCATCAGTTCCGGCCCGTGCTTGGCCACCAGCTCTTTATTGGACGTGCAGACAGAGTGTCCGCTCTCAAGCGCCCGCTTCACAAACGTATAGGCCGGCTCCACACCGCCCATCACTTCCACCACAATCTGAATCTCCGGATCAGCGGCAATCGTCTCATAATCATGGACAATCTTCTCCTGTATGGGATCCCCTGGAAAATCCCGCAGATCCAGCACATATTTAATGTTGACTTCCTCTCCCACTCTCCGATTGATGCTCTCCTGGTTGGTGCGGATCACTTCCACCACACCGCTTCCCACGGTACCGTATCCTAATACTGCAATATTTATCATCTCTCCGTCACTCCCTGCCTAATATTTTTACGTGATGTACGCCATTTAATTCCTCTATCTCTTCCAGAAGCTGGGACAGATTTCCCGTCGCCGGCAGTATCTCCAGGCTTAAAGAAAGAGAAGCCACCTCGTTGATGGGGATACTCTGATGGATGGTGAGAATATTCGCGTGATATTCCGCCACAATTTTCAGCACATCAGATAAAAGCCCCGGCTCATCCATCATCTGGATCACAAAGGTGAAGGTTCTCCCCTTGGAATTATCGTGAAACGGGAAAATGTCTTCCTTATATTTATAGAAAGAACTCCTGCTGATCCCCACCCGGTCGGCAGCCTCCTGCACTGTCAGTCCTTTCTCCGACTCCAGCAACTTCTTGGCCTCCACGACTTTCAGAAGCACCTCGGGAACTGCCTTCTGGCGCACAACAAAATACCTGGTTTTCTCTGTCATACTTCCTCCTGTGTTTTCATAGCAAATACATTTGTTCACACATCAAAGATCATAGCATAATTTTCCTTTTCGCGCAACTGCTAAATCCCTTTGCCCTCTCTCCCCACCGGCAGCAGATCCTGGATTTCCCGCACAGTCAAGACCACCGGCTTAGCCGGTGGCTTGTTATACCCCTATAAGGGGCTTTTTCCTGCTTGCGCCCGAAAGGCGCACTGAAAGGTCTGCCAGCTGCACCACACTCCCAGCTGCCCCTGAAGGGGCTTTTTCAGTGCTTCCTTTTTCCGGCGCAGCCCCAAAAGGGGCTTGCTGGTTTGCTTTGATTTCCTACTACCACTCCAAGTGGTTTACTTCTTGTTTTTCCTTACCGGCTCGCCCGTAAACGGGTCTATATACTCTACTAATGCTGTCTCTTATACACATCTG
>URYM01000171.1 GCA_900552095.1 uncultured Blautia sp.
GATCTACACGCGTAAGATCGTCGGCAGCGTCAGATGTGTATAAGAGACAGTTCAACTACCCCGCTATGCGCTTCAACAGAATTCTATGTATTAAGAGCCCGGAACAAGGAATCCATTGCTTTTTTAGTTCCTTTCTTGCTTTCGGAAGCAGTTCAAACCGTCTTTGCTAATTCTGTTGAAGGAAGTCAGCATCCTCGATTTAAGGAAGAAGACATTCTCAATCTGGTTGTCCCTTCCCAGCTGTTTGAAGAACGGGATAAAATCTCGCAAGATATTTGTACTGCTATTCATCAATATAGAGCGTATGAAAAGTCCTTAGGGACAGCGATTGCTCATGTGAATGAAATAATGCCAGCATAAAATAAGCCCCCCTCCACTGTAATCTGAAGGGGGGCATCTTTATAGGGATAAAGTGCCAGGCAATTATTTCTGCACAAGATTCACAATCTTTTTCGGAACATAGATTTCCTTCACTACTGTTCCTGTCAGCTTATCTGCAACAGCCTCTTTTCCTTTTGCAATTGCATCTTCCTTTGAAATATCTGCCGGAATACGAATAACTGCTCTCGTCTTGCCGTTGATCTGTACCGGAATCTCCACCTCGTCATCCTTCATGGCTTCCTCATCGCACACAGGCCATTTTGCAGAAAATACAGATTCTGTATGGCCGTAAACTTCCCACAGCTCCTCACTGATATGGGGAGCAAAGGGAGCCAGAAGAACAATCATCGTCTCCATTGTCTCCTTATCGATGCCGCCTTCTTTTTTCGCCAGCTCTACAAAAGCATTATTATACTCCATGAATTTGGACACTACCGTATTTAAACTGAAACTCTCCAGTCTCTGGGTAATGTCATAGATCAGGCGGTGACGCAGCTTCACCATCTCCTTGGTGGGCTCCGCTTTTGCCTCTGCACTGTCCTGCGCCAGCTGCCAGAAGCGCTTCAGGAAACGGGAAACACCGTCGATTCCCCTGTCATCCCACTCTGCATCCAGTTCCGGCGGTCCTACAAAGAGTTCATACAGACGCAGGGAATCACAGCCATAATCCCGGACCAGATCATCCGGAGATACCACATTTCCCTTTGATTTGCTCATCTTAATTCCGTTCTTTCCGGTGATCATACCCTGATTGAACAGCTTTGTAAACGGCTCGTCAAAATCGATCGCTCCAATATCATACAGGAACTTCGTGTAGAATCGGGAATAGAGAAGATGCAGCACTGCATGTTCTACTCCTCCGATGTACATATCAACCGGCAGATATTTATCTGCTTTCTCCTTCGATACCAGCTCTTTGTTATTTTTGCTGTCCACATAGCGCAGGAAATACCAGGAAGAACCTGCCCACTGAGGCATGGTGTTCGTCTCTCTCTTGGCGGGAGCTCCGCAGACCGGACAGGTGGTGTTCACCCACTCATCAATTGCTGCCAGCGGTGATTCTCCGGTTCCGGTAGGCTGATAGCTCTCCACTTCCGGCAGAGTCAGGGGCAACTGATCTTCCGGAACGGGAACCGCGCCGCAGTGAGGACAGTGAACAATGGGGATCGGCTCACCCCAGTAACGCTGACGGGAGAACACCCAGTCACGCAGTTTGTAATTCACGGTTTTCTTTCCGAATCCCTTCTCTTCGATCATAGCCGGAGCTTCTTTTTTCAGAACTGCGGACTCCATGCCATTCCACTCCCCGGAATTGATCATCGTTCCCACCGCGTCCGTGTAAGGCTCCGTCATATTTTCGATCTCTTTCCCATCTTTGGCAATTACCTGCACGATGGGAAGGCCGAATTTTTTCGCAAATTCAAAATCACGGTCATCGTGGGCAGGAACGCACATGATTGCACCCGTTCCATAATCAGCCAGAACGTAATCAGACAGCCAGATCGGAGTTTTTGCTCCATTTAAGGGGTTGATCGCATAACTTCCGGTAAATACGCCGGTCTTCTCTTTATCCTGCAGACGATCCACATTGGACTTCATAGAAGCGTCAAAAATATATTTTTCCACTGCCTCTCTCGTCTCATCCGTAGCCAGGGATTTTGCCAGCTTATGTTCCGGAGCCAGCACCATGAACGTAGCTCCGTGCAGCGTATCCGGACGGGTCGTATAGACCGTAATCTTGTCTTCTCTTCCATCCACCTGGAAATCCACCTCTGCACCGTAGGATTTTCCGATCCAGTCCGTCTGCATCTTCTTCACCTTCTCCGGCCAGTCCAGTTTATCCAGATCATTCAGCAGACGATCTGCATATTTTGTGATCCGCAGCATCCACTGACGGAGATTTTTCTTGGTCACCGGTGTCCCACAGCGCTCACAGCAGCCATTTACCACCTCTTCATTTGCCAGACCCGTTTTGCAGGAGGGACACCAGTTGATGGGAAACTCCTTCTCATAGGCAAGTCCTTCTTTAAACATTTTCACAAAAATCCACTGGGTCCATTTATAAAATTCCGGATCGGTGGTGTTTACTTCCATATCCCAGTCATAGATTGCCGCAATATCATCAATCTGTCTTTTGATATTTTTTACATTCTCCGCAGTGGAAACAGCAGGATGTA
The DNA here is from genome assembly GCA_900552095.1 of uncultured Blautia sp. GTDB lineage: Bacteria > Bacillota > Clostridia > Lachnospirales > Lachnospiraceae > Egerieimonas. Next base: position 2,559 of record URYM01000171.1, read on the forward strand.
CGCCCATCTTGATCGCATAGTTCTCCGCCGGAAGGCCAAAAGCATCCCAGCCCATGGGATGGATCACATAGTGGCCGTTCAGCATTTTATAGCGGCTCCACACATCAGAGATCACATACCCTCTCCAGTGTCCTACATGCAGTCCGTTCCCTGAGGGATAGGGAAACATATCCAGACAATAGTATTTCGATTTTTTGCCGTCATTGACATTTACCGGATGTTTTTTCCAGTTCTCACGCCATTTCTGTTCTACAGCTCTGTGGTTGTAAAGTACAGTCATGATTTTTTCTCCTTTTTTAAAAAATAATAAAGCCCTTTCTCTCCAAAGTTAGAGACGAAAGGGCTTACATTCCGTGGTACCACTCTAATTCATCCGCAGACCGGATGCACTCATTGACTTCTGTAACGGGAATTCCCGCCCAAACCTACTCTTCCTTCAGTCCGGGTACTCTGCGGCCAGTTGGGAACCTTACGCCTCCGGCTCGCACCTTCCGCCGGCTCTCTGTATGCGCAGAATTTCTTAATAATCCGCTTCTTCGTATTTGTATATGAACTAAATGTTATTCTAACGAAAGACAGCTGGATTGTCAAGGTTCCCTCAGAAACTTTTTCCCATCTTTCAGAAAGCTGGCTGTAATCAATACGATCACAATTCCAATGGGAAATGCCGCTATAATGCTTACCGACTGCAGGTTGCTCATGGAACTGTCAGAAAATACCAGCGCGATGGGAAGCAGGATCAGCAGAACACACCACATCAGCTGAACCATTTTATGGGGGCTTTCCCCCTCTCCCAGCCTGTGGTAACTGTAACAGGAACCAATCAGTGCGATGGAATCAAAAGAAGTCGCATAGAAAGCTATCATTGTTATCAGCACCAGGAACAGGATCACCGGTGCAAGCGGAAGTGTCTTTATCATGGAAACAATCACCTGATAGAGATCCCCGCTCTGCTCATACATGGCAATAAAATCAGCTTTTCCAAAAACCTGCTGTCCCAGCGAATAATTCCCCAGAATAATAAAACTGACAATCGTAGATCCCACACCAAATACATAACCGCCCAGTATCGTCTGCCGCACCGTCCGCCCTCTGGAAATGCTTCCGATAAAAAACGGAGCCGCTACACACCACACCATCCAGTAGGCCCAGTAAAAAATGGTCCAGTTCTGAGGAAAAGATGTATTTCTCTGGGGGTCCGTAAATGTGGCCAGTTCAAAAAAGTTCTGAACCATACGTCCCAGGGCTGAAAAGCCTGTTTCAATAATATATTTTGCTTCGCCTCCAAAAAAGAGGACAAAAGCGAGAAGTCCGAAGAAAAGAAAGATACAACTTTTTGCCAGCACACTGATCCCCTTAAACCCATGCAGAAGAGAATACGTATAAATCACACAGGTTATCAGCAAAATAATAATTGTGATCACTGTTCTGTCTATCTGCACATGAAACAGTTCATTAATAATGCTGGACATAAGCGGTGTAGCCAGGCTAAATGTAGTGGCCGTACCTGCCAGAAGGGCAAACACCGCAAGAAGGTCGATCACTCTGCCTAAAATACCATCTGTATGTTTCCCCAGAATAGGGCGGCAGGCCTCCGAATACTTTTGACGTTCCCTTTTTCTCACATGAAGCATAAATCCAAAGGCAACAGCCAGCACAAGATAAAATCCCCAGGGAATCAGGCTCCAGTGAAAAAGAGGATATACGCTGGCCCAGTCCTGAATACTCCCCATCTCTGCAACTGTCTCTTATACACATCTCCGAGCCCACGAGACCGTACTAGATCTCG
>URYM01000172.1 GCA_900552095.1 uncultured Blautia sp.
GGCTCGGAGATGTGTATAAGAGACAGCTGCAGCTGATACCGGTAAATGTGATCGCTTACAGAAGTCAGTACGGCAGTGCGGATCCGGCTGCTGTTGTGGGACCGGGGATCGCGGCGACACTGATAAGTACGGCGGCGGCAGTTATATTTTGCAAAGCAGTGCTGGGAAGGAAAAAAGAATAAATTTATTTGCGTCTCGCCTCTTGACTATAAAAACGAAGTTATTTATACTAAGTGTATGACTTGTTAAAATACTTTTAAAAATATATAAAGAGAGGGTGAATTCCTGTGGGACTAAGTAATATTGAAGTAAAGAAGCAGAACAGAAACAGCGTGCTGCGCTATATGCTGAAGGCGGAGGCGGCTCCGAAGAATATGATTGCTGAGGCCCTGGGACTTAGCATCCCCACCGTTGCCCAGGGCATCCGGGAACTGGAGGAGAAAGGGCTTGTAAAAGAAGAAGGTGTTCTGGAGTCTATGGGGGGCAGGAAGGCTAAGAGCTACCGCTGTATACGGGATGCGAAGCTGGCGATCGGACTTGATATTACAGCAAATCACGTCAACGTAGTAGTGATTAATCTGGCTATGGAAGTTTTGTACACGAAACGGGTACAGCTTCGGCTGAAAGATGATGAGACGTCCTATGAAAAGCTGAAAAATGTGGTGTTTGCGGCGATTGGAGAGAGCGGGATCAATCAGAAAGATATCCTGGGGCTTGGGATATCTCTGCCGGCGATCATTGATGAGACGGGGACGCAGATCTATGCCATGCATGAGCAGATGAAGATCAGCTACAAGATCCATGAGATTGCAGCAAAATGGTTTTCCTTTCCGGTACTGCTGGAAAATGATGCCAACTGCGGCGGGAAGGCGGAATATCATGCCGGCGGGACAAGTCCGGACTGCGTCTACTTTTTTGTCAGCCAGTCGGTGGGCGGAGCGGTTATGGTAGAGGGGAAAGCCTGCTACGGGAGAAGCAGAAGGCTGGGAGAGTTTGGCCATATGACCCTTGTTCCCGGCGGGCGGATCTGTTATTGCGGCAGGCAGGGATGTGTCAATGGCTACTGCTCTACCAAACTCCTCTCGGATCGGACCGGAGGGAATCTGGGCGAATTTTTTGAGGGCCTGAAAGCAGGGAGGGAAGATCTTAAAAAGGTGTGGGACGAGTACCTGGATCATCTGGCGCTGGCGATCCATAACCTGATTATGGCGTTTGACTATGATTTGATCATAGGCGGATATCTGGGACAGTACATTGATGATTACATGGAGGAGCTGGGAGAGAAGATCAGAAAGCTGGATCCCTATCTGAAAGATATGTCTTTTCTTAAGCCGGCAGCATATAAGTATGAGGCCTCGGCGGTGGGAGCAGCTCTGATTTTTATTGAGAAATTTGTTTCCAGGATCTGAAGAGATCCGCACGGATAAAAGAGGAATGACAGGAAAATCATGTTTTTGAAAGAGGAACTCTTTGGAAGATGTGGTTTTCTTTTTTTGCCTGTTCTCGGGCACCCTGTACAAAAATGCCGGCGGGAAATTGTGGAAAACTTCTAAAATCAAAAAAATACCAGGATGTATATTGACAAATATGACGATGGCTGTATAATAAAGATACATTTTAAAACAGATTTAAAAAGTATAAAACATAGAGAGGAAGACAAGCGTATGGCAATGATGAAGAGTGCGGTTTTTCATGGCAGGCATGAGATCCGGGTTGAGGAATGTCCGATTCCGCAGGTAGAACCGGATGAAGTGCTGATTAAAGTAATGGCCTGCGGCGTGTGTGGATCAGATCTTCACATTTATGAAGGAGATCAGGGTTCTACCCAGACAGTGCCCCCGCTGATTCAGGGTCATGAGTTTGCCGGGATCGTTGCAGAAACAGGAAGCGCCGTAACGAACTGCCGGGTGGGCGATCGGGTGTGTGCAGATCCGGCAGATAACTGCGGAGAATGTTATTACTGTGCATCCGGAATGATGAGTCACTGTGAACATATGAGGGCGATCGGCACGAATGTGAACGGAGGATTTTCTCAGTACTGCAAGGTGAAGAGCAGGCTGATCCATCATCTGGCAGATGACGTCACCTTTGTTGAAGGGGCTATGGCAGAGCCGCTGGCCTGCTGCATCAACGGGGCAGACAGAAGTGATATTAAAGTCGGAGATAATGTGGTAATCTACGGCGGAGGGATGATCGGACTTCTGATGCTGCAGCTGGCGCAGTTAAAAGGAGCCAGCAGGGTGATCCTGGTGGAGCCGGTGGAGAAAAAAAGAAAGACGGCAGAACAGCTGGGAGCGGCTTTCACCATTAATCCGATGGAACAGAAAGTAGAGCAGGCGCTGAAAGAGAAGGGCATTGATCATGTACAGGTAGTGATCGAGTGCTGCGGCCTTAAGAGCACGTCAGAAGAAGCATTTGACATTGTGGACAGGCAGGGGACGGTGATCCTTTTTGCAGTAACTGCAGTGGATGCGGCGGTGAATCTGAAGACCTATCAGCTGTTCCAGAAGGAGCTGACTGTGAAGGGATCCTTCTGCAGCCCGTATGATATGGGGCGTGCGGTGGAACTGATCAATGCACACCGGATTGATGTGACGACGATGCTGGGAGGAATGGAGCCGCTGGAAGGCCTGGTGGAGGTTTTGAGCGACCCGAAGAAACGGGCACTTGGAAAATTTGTGATTCTTCCCAACGGAGAACCGGACGAAAAATAGAATTTTGCAGCGAAACGCTGTGTAAAGAAAGAGGAGGAAATGAATATGAAGAAAAAAGTTTTGGCAATGGTGATGGCAGCGGCAATGGCATTTTCGATGGCAGCCTGCGGATCAGGAGAAAAAGACAAGGCGGCAGATGCGAAAGGTGAGAGCACAGAAGGAAAGGATGAAGCAGATAAGGGAGAGGCCAAAGACGGTTCTCTGAAAATCGGACTTTCCGTTCAGACGCTGGGCAATCAGGTATGGGCACAGCAGATGGATGCGATCCAGAAAGCAGCTGAAGAAGACGGACATGAAGCTACTGTAGTAGAGTGTAATGAGAATGCAAATACTCAGATCAATCAGATTGAAAACTTTATTACTTCCGGAAGTGACATTATTATTGTAAACCCGGTAGACCCGGATGCTCTTGAAGAAGTGTGCGGAAAAGCGCGGGATGCAGGAATTAAGGTGGTATCCTGGGATGAGGAGATGGAGAATACCGATATCAACTGGATCATCAAAAATTATGATCTGGGAGCGGTGATCGGAGAGCAGGCGGCTGAATTTATTAATGAAAATTTTGAAGATGGAAAATGTGAGGTGGCTGTGTTAGGCTATCCGCAGACTCCGATCCTGCTGGAGAGGGAAAACGGTATTCTGGATAAGCTGGAAGAACTGGCGCCCAATGCGGAAGTTGTGGCAAATCAGCCGGCGATCAATCCTACGGAAGGACTGGATGCTATGGAGACCATTCTGCAGGCTCATCCGGATGTGAAAGTGGTATGCTGTATCGGCGGCGGCGGAGCAGCCGGTGCAAACGAGGCATTCAAGGGACATTACGGATCTGAAGTTCCGGAAGATGTGGGAATCTTCTCCACAGACCTGACCGATGAGACTGTTGCATCTATGGAAAATGGAGAATTTAACCGTATGTGTGTTGCCATTACCGGAAATGCATATGTCTGCGGCGAGACCATTTATGATATTGCAGTAAGATATGCGCAGGGCGAAGAGATGGATCACAATGTATACAGAGATCTGATTCCGGTAACAACGGAGAATCTGGCTGAGATGGTTGCTGAGTAACAGCACATTCCCCGGGCGGAAGGAAAAGGTGCAAAGAGAAGGGGACTGTTGTGTCTGGCAGCAGTCCCCCGATCATTTCAAGAGGGTTTTGAGGCACCATTTCATCTTTCAGAGAAGGAAAGAAAGGGAAGCATATGAGTTCAGTTGACAATATTTTGGAATTAAAGCACATTTCTAAGTTTTACCCCGGCGTTACAGCCCTGGATGATGTGTCTCTTTCGGTGAGAAGAGGCGAGATCCATGCGCTGATCGGAGAAAACGGGGCGGGAAAATCAACATTGATCAAGACCTGCAGCGGTGCGATCGCACCATCGAAGGGAGAGATCGTGATCAATGGAAAGAGTTTTTCCAGCATGACCCCCACCGTTTCAGAACAGAACGGAATTGGGGTGATTTATCAGGAGTTTAATCTGGTTGGAGATCTGTCGGTAGCGGAAAATATTTTTCTGGGAAGAGCCATCCGGAAGGGGATTCTGGTAGATCAGAAAGCGATGAAACGGGAAGCAGGGAAGATCCTCTGTCTCTTATACACATCTGACGCTGCCGACGATCTTAC
>URYM01000173.1 GCA_900552095.1 uncultured Blautia sp.
GGACAAACGGTTTTCAAGACCGCCTCGTTATGACCACTTCGATACCTCTCCAAACCATTTTGTCCCCATGTCTCACAGCGACAATTGGTATTATAGCAATCCATCCTCAATCTGTCAATACACTTTTCACATTTTTTTTACAAAAATTTCCGCGATATCCAGATCCTCCGGTGTGGTGATTTTTATATTCTCATAAGATCCCCGGGTCAGATAAACTTTCTGCCCCATATAATACTCTGCCAGCATTGTATCATCGGTTATTCCCGGACAGGGAGCTTCCCGCATACGCCGATACGCCTCAAGAATCAGTTTAAGAGAAAATGCCTGCGGTGTCTGCACCTGCCAGGTACGGCTTCTCACTGTAGTCTCTGTTCCAAATCCATCTTCATCCGTAATCTTAATCGTATCTTTCACCGGCATTCCTGCCGTACAGGCAGAATATTTCTGAACATCTTCCCAGATCCGCCGGATGATTTCTTCCGAGACAAAGGGACGGGCGCCGTCATGGATCATAACATAACCTTCTCTGCCTGACTTCTGTGTCCAGAGAAGGGCCTGCTCCACGGAATCGTATCGTTCTTTCCCCCCGGCGATTACGGCCGATACTTTTTTCAGATCATACCGCTCTACAATTTCTTTTCTGCAGTAAGGAATCTCCTGCTCGCCTGTGACCAGAATAATATCGTCTACCACACTGCTTTTTTCAAACGCCTGCAGGGCATAGTATAACACAGGTCTTCCCATAATATTCAGATACTGCTTCTGAATTTTTGTCCCCATCCTCCTGCCCTGCCCCGCGGCCAGCACAATAGCAGTACAGTACTTCTTTTCCATTTATCTTTCTCCCAGTTTCAGATTGGGGACTGCATTCAGGTCAAGCCCGCTGCGAACCCCTTTCTTATACTCATAATAAGCCGCAGCTCCAATCATAGCCGCATTGTCTGTACAGAAAATAGGGGACGGCCGGTAAAATGCAATCCCGTTCTCTTCACAGGCTTTCTCCATTGCCGCCCGGAGCGTTCCATTGGAAGCGACACCTCCTGCCAACGCCAGCTTTTTCATTCCCTGCTCTCTGGCTGCCAGCATAGCGTGCTCTACCAGAACATCCACAACAGCCTTCTGAAAAGAAGCCGCTACATCCGCCTCACAGATTTCCTCTCCCTGCATCCGCGCTTTATTTAAATAGTTAAGCACTGCTGATTTTACGCCACTGAAACTGAAGTCATAGGGATGATCCTCAATTTTGGCTCTGGGAAATGAAATTGCCTCCGGGTTCCCCTCTTTTGAAAGCCTGTCAATCTTCGGTCCTCCCGGATATCCCAGGCCGATCGCCCTGGCCACTTTATCAAAGGCCTCTCCCGCCGCGTCATCCTGGGTCCTTCCCAGAATCTCAAATTCTCCGTAATCCTTCACCACTACCAGATGGGTATGTCCACCGGAAACGATCAGACATAAAAACGGCGGTTCCAGATCCTTGTTCTCAATGTAATTTGCAGACACATGGCCTTCAATATGATGCACTCCCACCAGCGGTATCTTTCTGGCATAGCTGATGGCTTTTGCCTCAGCCACTCCAACCAGAAGAGCGCCCACCAGACCGGGACCATAAGTTACGCCAATCGCATCTATATCATCCAGCGTAACGCCGGCTTCCTTTAAAGCCTCCTCGATGACAGGATTAATCTTCTCTACGTGTTTCCGTGACGCAATTTCAGGAACCACACCACCGTAAAGTTCATGCAGCCTGATCTGCGAAGAAATAATATTAGACAGAACTTCCCTGCCGTTTTTTACCACTGCCGCTGCCGTTTCATCACAGGAACTTTCGATTCCCAGAATCAGAATATCCTTTTTTTCTTCCATTCCACTGCTCCTAATCTTCAAATGCAAGTTCCACACTCTGACCGCTCTTTCCCGCTCTGGCTCTGGGGAAAATCGCGGTAACGCTGTCCATATATTCTTCCGGATGAACCAGAGACGGAGAAAAATGTGTCAGCCACAGCTCGCCCGGATCCGCCTCATAAGCCAGATTGGCCGCCTCTTTGAAGGTCATATGCTTATATTCCCGGGCTTTTGCATCTTTATCCGGCTCTCCGTACATTCCTTCACACACAAAAAGATCCGCCCCCTGAGCCTGCCGGGCAATCACCGGAACCGGTCTCGTATCCGTGCAATAGGTTACTTTCAGTCCCTTTCTCGCCTCTCCAAGTACCATATCCGGAGTGAAAGTTCTCCCTTCTGATTCTATCGTTTCGCCTTTCTGCAGGCGGTTCCAGAACATCATGGGAATTTCCTGTTTTTTCGCCCTCTCCGGATCAAATTTTCCAGCCCGCGGGATTTCCAGCGTATAGCCATAGCAGACTACATTATGTTTCACCCGAAACGCTGTGATCTCATATCCCGCAATAGAAATATGCTCCTCCGGCTGACTCAGCTCCCGGCATATGATAGGAAAGGGCAGCTCCGGGGCGATCACCCGCAGGGCTGTCACCACCCGTTCCAGCCCTCTGGGGCCGATCAGAGTCAGGGGTTCCGTCCTGTCCGCATTTCCCATCGTAAGAAGCAGTCCCGGAAGGCCGCTGATGTGATCTGCATGAAAATGAGTAAAACATATCACATCAATCGGTTTAAAACTCCATCCTTTCTCCTTGACCGCCACCTGAGTTCCCTCTCCACAGTCAATGAGAAGACTGCTTCCGTTATATCTGGTCATCAATGCTGTCAGCCAGCGTCTGGGAAGGGGCATCATTCCTCCGGTTCCCAACAAGCATACGTCTAACATATACGCCTCCTACAATATCTCTGCTTCTTCCTCCTTCTCTACCGGCACTGCAAAAGCGCCGGTGATCCGGTCATAACATTCTTCACAAAGGTCAAACATATGATGTTCTCCATCTTTTTCAGAAAAGTAGCCCCAGGTTAATTCCACCCGGCACACGCCCTCCGCCGCAGTCTGTCCCTGCATTTTCAAATTTTTTCCACAGCAGTTACAGCGGATCTGCTCCAGCTGTCTTCCTTCCGTCTTTCGATAGATCCTCATTTGTATCCTCCTTCTCTTTCACAGGACTGTTCTGTTCCAGATCCATCATACGACATTTCAGCCGGTCTGCCCACTGGGAACTGTTTCCTGACGGAGAGTCATCAAAACAGCATCCTCTCTGGGAGATTCATAATATCCTTTGCGCACACCGTCTTCCTCAAACTTCAGCTTTCTGTACATAGTACGCGCCGCCTCATTACTGGAACGCACTTCCAGATGCAGCGCGCGGATCCCTTCTTTTCTGGTTTTGTCAATCAGAGCTTCCATCAGCTTTCTTCCGATTCCGCTGCCCCGTCTTTCTTCTGTCACAGCAACATTTGTCACATCCGCCTCACCAAGAACCATCAGAGCCCCGCAGTACCCCAGAATCTTTCCCTCTTCTTCCGCCACCAGAAACAGTGTATCATTTCTCAGAAGAAAGGTAAAATACCCCGTCTCTGTCCACGGCACAGAAAACGTCGCATTCTCGATCTCCATCACCTGATCCAGATCATCAATCTGCATTCTCCGAATTTCTATCATACTTTCCCCGCCTTCTCCCGTTCTGCGCGCTCACGCTCTGCCTGGGAGAGCCGCAGATACACCGGAACCAGCTCCTCTGCGCTGACGGTTTCTCCTTTTTTATACTTTATACTTCCAAGAGCTGCAACTGCTCCTGCCCGCTGTTTATTCAGATGTGCCGGCGCATAAAAATGCGGTACCTGAATTTGCTCCTCAATACGGCTTCGATATACTCCTACCCCGTCTCCGAGAAAAGTAATGCTCTTGCCGCTCCCGTTACACTCCTCCACAATCTGCTCTACAGCGATCGCATCTGCCGGATGCAGGATTTTCATTTCTCCATCTTCAAATGCATACAGTCCTGTGTAGACCTGTCCTCTTCTGGCATCCATCAGAGGACACACAAGGCCGCTGCTGCCCCAGAGATTCCAGGCCAGCGCATCCACTGTGGAAACCGGGATCATGGGCTTATCCAGCGCCAGTCCAATCCCTTTTGCCGTAGCCGCACCAATCCTAAGCCCGGTAAAAGAGCCGGGGCCCGCTGCCACCGCCACTGCATCTATGGTACTAAGATCCAGCTCCAGCATTTTTCCCATGGCATCCAGCATGGGAAGCAGCGTCTGTGAATGTGTTTTCTTATAATTGATCGTATATTCTCCCAGCAGATTGTCATCCTCCACTACGGCTACCGATGCCACCAGCCCGCTGCTGTCAAGCGCTAAAATCTTCATACGCCTCTCCCATCCCTGTCTCTTATACACATCTCCGAGCC
>URYM01000174.1 GCA_900552095.1 uncultured Blautia sp.
TGTGTATAAGAGACAGATATTTCATCTGTACCGCCTTTATCAATCCTGTAAAAACATTTTCACCGGTGCATATTTTTCTGTCTCTTCATCACAGCGGAAAATCCCCACAAAAGCCCCGTCGCTTCTGTACATCCGAACCTGTGCCCCGTCTTCCCAGAGTTCCGGCTCTTCCGTCCTGTCTCTGTAAATCGGATTTCCGTTATTCAAATAGGGATCCTCCTCCGGGAGTGCCCGAACAGCCGGAAATCCGGCAAAAAGATCCGGGATCGGGGTGATCTTCGCCTTCAGCTCTCCCGCCTTTTGCAGCGCTTCCACCTGAGAAAGGGTTATGCTCTCCTCTCTGGAAAAGCTGCCCACCCGGGTTCTCTCCAGCCGCTCCATACAGCCTCCGCAGCCTAACTTATCTCCCAGATCATGGCAGAGCGTACGGATATAGGTTCCCTTAGAGCAGGTTACTTCCATCCTGACTCTCGGCAGTTCCAGATCCAGGATCTCAATCCGGTAGAACTGTACCTTCCTGGCTTTCCGCTCAATCTCTTTTCCCTCTCGGGCCAGCTCGTAAAGTTTCTTCCCATTTACCTTCAGTGCAGAATACATAGGAGGGATCTGCAGCTGTTCCCCTGTAAAAGAACGCACCGCCTCCCGCACCTCTTCCTCTGTCACCTGTACCGGACAGCTGCTCAGCACGGTTCCCGTGGTATCCTGCGTGTCCGTCGTCTGTCCCAGAAGCAGCACCGTCTCGTAACTTTTCGTCTCATCTGTCAGCATGCCGCACAGCTTGGTAGCCTTTCCCAGGCAGACAGGCAGAACTCCGGTGGCCGCCGGGTCAAGCGTTCCCGTACGACCGATCTTCTTCTGCCGCAGGATCCCCCGCAGCTTCGCCACCACATCGTGGGATGTAAATCCCTGTTCCTTATAAATATTCAGTACACCGTGAATCACTGTTCCATCTCCTGCAGCTGTTTTTCAATAGGACCTGTCAGATTGTTCACCACATCATAAAAAGATCCCTGCATCGTACAGCCGGCCGCACGCACATGGCCTCCGCCGCCGAACGACTGCGCCACTGCGCTCACGTCCACACCGCCGTTGGAGCGCATGCTCACCTTATATTCCTGAGTGCCCACCGCATACAGGAAGATTGCCACTTCCACGCCCCTGGTCACTCGCAGCTGATCCACAATCCCATCCAGATCCTTGGGCGTAACTCCGTAGAATTCCATCACCCTCTGGCTTACCACTCCCACAATGCATTTGCCGTCCAAAAGCATAATGCTCTCCAGAATGGTTCTTCCCATAATCTGGTTCTGGCGGTAAGTCTTTGTGTAAAAGGACACGTCCGCGATCCGGGTAAAATCAATCCCTTTCTCCATCAGGGTTCCGGCAATCCGCATGGTTTTCCCGCTGGTACAGGAGTGATGGAACATACCCGTATCATGGGCAATCCCCGTATAGAGAGCTTCCGCCGCAGCTTTGGAAATCTTCTCTTCCTCCAGAAGGCCGAAGAGAACCTCGCAGGTAGAACTTGCCTCAGGCACGATCACATTTTCTTCCCCCAGCCCCGGATTGGTCACATGGTGATCCACGCACACAGACCGGGCACAGGAATGCAGGATTTCCTGAGAAACACAGATCCGATCCCTGCTGCTCACATCGAAGAGAAGCAGCAGATCATACTTATCTCCCAGCTCAAACCGTTCTCTTGCTTTATCCAGATCTTCAATATAGGAAAAAGATTCCCTCACATCCTTAAGATATACATCCGCCCGGATTCCGGGATAATTCTCCTTCAGATACAGGTACATTCCCATACAGGAACCCACGCAGTCTCCATCCGGATTCACATGCCCGGTAATTGCCACCGTCTCTGCCTGTGCCAGGGCATCCAGCAACTTATTTGTCATCTGTATCCTGCCCCTCTTCCCTTTCTTCTTTCGCTTTTACTTCCTCGATAAGACGGGACATTGCCGCACCGTACTCGATCGAGGTATCCAGTACAAACTGGATCTGCGGGGTATTGCGCAGATTCAGCTCCTTTGCCAGCTGACGGCGGATGTAGCCTTCCGCACTTTTTAATCCGGCAATGGCATCCTTTTTCACCTGGTCATCACCCATAACACTGATGTAGGCTTTGCAGGTCTTCAGATCCGGCGCCACCTCCACATCCGTCACTGAGGTCATCAGCGGAATCCTGGGATCTTTGATTTCCTGGCGGATCACGCCGCTCAGCACTTTCTGCACTTCCCCGTTAATTCTGGTATTCTTAATGCTGTTTTTCCTCATTCTTCATTCCTCGTTTTCAAAAGCCGGGCTCCCTTATCTGGGAACCTCGACCATAATATATGCTTCTACCTGATCCAGCTCCTGAATGTCTCCGAAGCCTTCAAATACAAGACCGCACTCGTATCCTGCCTTTACTTCCTTGACGTCATCCTTAAACCGCTTCAGAGAGGCCAGCGCACCCTCGAAGATCTGCTTTCCTTCTCTGGAAATGCGGACCTTGCAGTTTCTCTGGAATGTTCCGTCCAGCACATAGCTTCCTGCGATATTGCCCACACCGGAAGCCTTGAAGATCTGACGCACTTCCGCGTGACCGATCACTTTCTCCTCGTAGACCGGATCCAGCATACCCTTCATGGCTGCCTCTACATCTTCAATCGCCTGGTAGATGACACGGTACAGACGCAGATCAACACCTTCCTGCTCGGCGATCGCTTTTGCAGTGGCATCGGGACGCACATTAAATCCAATGATAATCGCATTGGAAGCAGAAGCCAGCGTCACGTCAGATTCGTTGATGGCACCCACGCCGCCGTGAACGATCTTTACAACCACCTCATCGTTGGAGAGTTTCAGAAGGCTCTGTTTTACCGCCTCCACAGATCCCTGCACATCGGCTTTCACCACGATGCCAAGTTCTTTCAGACTGCCTTCCTGGATCTGGGCATACAGATCATCCAGAGACATCTTGGCTTTGGTATCTTCCAGAAGACGGTTCTTGCCTTCCGATACGAAGGTTGCCGCAAAATTCTTTGCTTCTTTGTCGCTCTCGGTAGCCACCAGAACCTCGCCTGCATTGGGAACATCGGAAAGTCCCAGGATTTCCACCGGAGTGGACGGTCCCGCCTCTTTCACCCGGCGTCCCTTGTCATCCATCATGGCGCGGACTTTTCCGCTGCTTGCCCCTGCGGCAATATAGTCGCCCACGTGCAGCGTACCTTTCTGCACCAGAATGGTTGCAACCGGTCCTTTTCCTTTGTCAAGCTGCGCCTCGATCACAAGACCTCTTGCCTTTCTCTTCGGGTTCGCCTTCAGTTCCAGAACCTCTGAGGTAAGCAGGATCATTTCCAGCAGATCATCGATTCCCTCGCCGCTCTTTGCAGATACGGGAACAAATACGGTACTTCCGCCCCAGTCCTCGGGAATGAGTTCATGCTCGGACAGCTCCTGTTTTACCCTCTCCACATTGGCGCTGGGCTTGTCGATTTTATTAATGGCAACGATAATCTCCACACCCGCTGCCTTTGCGTGATTGATTGCTTCAACCGTCTGGGGCATCACGCCGTCATCCGCTGCGACCACAAGAACTGCGATATCAGTAGCGTTTGCTCCGCGCATACGCATTGCCGTAAATGCTTCATGTCCCGGCGTGTCAAGGAAGGTGATCTTTCTTCCGCCCACACTTACGGTATACGCTCCGATATGCTGGGTGATTCCTCCTGCCTCCCGGTCTGTCACATGGCTGTTTCTGATATTATCCAGCAGAGAAGTTTTTCCATGATCTACGTGTCCCATGACACAGACTACCGGCGGTCTGGGAACCAGGGTGGAAGCATCCTCCTCTTCTTCCCGGAGCAGTTCTTCGATCACGTCGATCTTCTCCTCCGGTTCTGCAATAATATTATACTCTAAAGCGATCTCCTGCGCTTTCTCAAACTCAATCTCATGGTTGACTGTTACCATGATTCCTTCCATAAAGAGTTTCTTTACGATCACAGAAGGCTGAATCTTCATCTTATCTGCCAGCTCCCGCACAGTCATCTTCTCCGGCAGCTTGATCTCCTTGATCTCATCTTTCTTTTCTTCCTGCTTCGGCTGCGGACGCACCGGTTTCTGAAGAGCTTTGGGCAGCCGCTGGTTAGGACGGCGTCCCTGATTCGGGCGGTTCCCGCCGGAAGAAGGACGGCGATCCGTGGTCATCTTCTCTTCGCGTCCCTTCTCCTTCTCTCTCTCTTTATCCTTACGTGCATCTCTGCCGGGCTTTCTCATGCCCCTGTCTCTTATACACATCTGACGCTGCCGACGATCTTACG
>URYM01000175.1 GCA_900552095.1 uncultured Blautia sp.
GAGTATTCCAAGCGCCGCTTTGGGGCCGATTCCATTCACCGTAAGCAGCATGCGGAACACCTGCAGATCATCCTTTCGCAGGAAGCCAAAAAGGCTCAGGTCATCCTCCCTCACCTGAAGGTACGTGTAAATCTTGCACTCTTTTCCGGGCCGCAGCCCCTCTTCCAGCGCTGCCGCCGGCATCAGAATCTGATAGCCGATCCCGTTATTTTCCAGAAGGATCTGATTTTCCTCCAGATCCATCACGGTTCCTTTTATATATCCAATCATAATCTCCTCTGTCAGCCCGGCTCTTCCACGGTAATACAGTCTCTCGGACAATTCTCCACGCAGGTTTTACAGCCGGTACATTTTGTATGATCTATGTGCGCCACATTGTCCGTCACAGTAATGGCCTGCACCGGACAGTTCTTCTCACATTTTTTACATCCAATGCAGCCGGCCTCACAGGCCGCCATCACAACTTTCCCTTTTGCCTTTGAACTGCAGGCCACATGGATCTTCTGTCTGTAGGGCGTCATCTCAATCAGCCCCAGCGGACACTTGGCCGCACACTTTCCGCAGCCCTTGCATCTTTCCCTGTCCACCTTCGCGATCCCTTCTACAATCTGAATCGCCCCAAAGGGACAGGCTTTCACACAGGTTCCATACCCGCGGCAGCCATACGTACACTCCTTGGCGCCTCCCGCAGGAACAAAGGCCATCATGGCGCAGTCCTCCACACCGGTATACTGGTAAGCCACATGGCTTTTTTCACAGGTTCCGCTGCATTTTACAAAAGCGACCATACGCTCATGCTCCTTCACCTGCTGCCCCATGATCCGTGCAATCCTTCCAGCCACAGCCGCGCCGCCCACCGGGCAGCCATCCACCGGCGCCTTGCCGGAAGCAATCGCTGCAGCCAGGCCGTCACAGCCCGGATATCCGCACCCGCCGCAGTTATTTCCCGGAAGCGTCTCCCGCACAGCTACTTCCATTTCATTTACCTTTACCGCAAATTTTCTGCCTGCAATCCCCAGGAGCAGACCGATGATCAGACCTGTCCCCCCCACAATTGCCGCAGCCCAGATAATTCCTGTCCAGTCCATAACCTCTCCTCCTTATATCAGTCCGGAAAATCCGAAAAATGCGATGGACATCAGCCCTGCAGTCAGAAGAACGATAGGCATTCCCTGAAAGGATTCCGGAATATCATTATACTCGATCTTCTCACGGATTCCGGCCATCAAAACAATGGCTATGGTGAATCCCAGTGCGGTAGCAAATCCGTTTATGGTTCCCTCCAGAACATTATACTCATTCTGAACATTTAAAAGAGCCACTCCCAGAACGGCACAGTTGGTCGTGATAAGGGGGAGGTACACACCCAGACTCTTATAAAGAGCCGGCATCTTCTTTTTCAGAATCATTTCCACCAGCTGAACCAGCGCCGCGATCACCAGAATAAAAACGATCGTCTGCAGATACACCAGATCCACGGGTGCCAGGATAAACTGATAGATCAGACTGGTAATAAAAGAAGACAGGGTGATCACGAAGATAACCGCCGCTCCCATTCCCGCGGCTGTCTCCATCTTCTTTGATACGCCAAGGAAGGGGCAAAGTCCCAGAAACTGACTGAGCACCACGTTATTTACAAGGGCTGATCCCACTGCGATCAGCAAAAGTTTCTGCAGTTCACTCATGATTCACTTCCCTCCTCTGTCTTATGGCCGGGACATTCCATATTCCCGCAGCAGGAACAGCCTGAAGCAGATGTTTTCTTCTCTTCCTTCGGTTTCTTTCTGCGCAGCCGATTCTGAAAAGCAATCAGAAAAGCCAGCACAAAGAAAGCTCCCGGAGCCAGTATAAAAATGATTGCCGGCTCATAAAAAGAAGGCATCACCGGCTGTCCGAAAATCTCTCCCGCACCAAGGATCTCTCTCACAATGCTGATACAGGTAAGACCCAGGGTAAACCCAAGTCCCATGCCGATTCCATCAAACATGGAAGAAATCACCCCATGTTTGGATGCATAAGCCTCCGCCCTTCCCAGAATAATACAGTTTACCACAATCAGCGGAATATAAATACCCAGGGAATCATAGAGATCCGGAAGAAATCCCTGGAGGAGAAACTGCACAATCGTTACAAAGGAAGCGACTACCACAATGTAAGCCGGCATACGAACACTGTCGGGAATCACCTTCCGCAGCAGTGAGATCATAATGTTGGACATGGTAAGGATCACCATAGTAGTCAGTCCCATCCCCAGGCCGTTCATGGCAGAAGTGGTAACTGCCAGAGTGGGACACATACCCAGAATCAGAACAAAAGTAGGATTCTCCCATATCAGGCCATTCAAAAGCCGCTCCAGCGGTGAATCTTTTCTCATCTTTATGCCCCTCCCTTCACTGCACGGAACGCCGCCAGCCCTGCATTTACTCCGTTTGTCACTGCATTGGTAGTGACAGTGGCGCCGCTTATGGCATCAATCTCACTGTCTGAGACAGCCCCCGTTTTCGTATAGGAGAACTGTTCCGCTTTCTTTTCCTTAAACTGATCGGAAAATTCTGCCTCCTTCGCTTTCATCCCCAGTCCTGCTGTCTCCGAAATTGAAAGAAAATGAATTCCATTTAAGGTTCCGTCCTCTTTCACACCCAGGGTAAAGGTGAGATCCCCGCCATATCCCTCTGAGGTGGTAACCGTAAATACATATCCCAGCAGGTTTCCGCTCCCGTCCAGCGCTTCCTGAATCTCATCGATGTGCTGAACGGTATATCCCTCCTGTTCAATCGCCACATTCACCTGCCCGGCCGTTTCTTCTTCTGCCATCTGGAAGCTTTCCGCCTCCTCAAATACCAGCCTGCTCGCTTCTTCCTTCGCCAGCTGCTGCTGCCTTTTGATCGGCTCTTTCGTAATCTCATAGGTTCCGCCCAGCAAAATCCCGGCTGCCAGGGTGATCGCCGTCAGCGCCGCTGCATCTTTTATGATTTTATTCATGCGCCTTTCCTCCTTTTCCGAAAGCCCTGGGTCTGGTCAGCCGCTCGATCAGCGGCACCAGCAGGTTGCCGATAATGATCGCATAGGAAACTCCCTCTGCGGAAGCGCCCAGCACACGGAACAGCCCTGTCAGAAAGCCCAGGATCACGCCATAGATCAGCTGTCCGTTTTTCGTGATGGGTGTCGTCACGTAATCTGTAGCCATAAACCAGGCTCCCAGCATCAGACCGCCGCCAAAAAGCTGCCCTGCAAGATACGCAGGATCAAAACCACGGCCGCCAAAGAGCAGAAGAAAAATCACAAAACTCCCCAGATAGGTAAGGGGTATCCGAAGATCGATAATCTTAAAAATCAGAAGGAAAACCGCCCCTGCCAGCAAAAGAAGCGCAGAGGTCTCCCCTATCGTTCCTGTCACATTTCCCAGAAACAACGCTTTCACATCCGGAACTCCGCCCATCCTCATATCCTGAAGCGGTGTGGCGCCGGATACCGTATCCGCCACCCGTCCCCAGGCACTTTCCGGAACAGCAAAATCCGTCATGCGCCCGGTAAAGGCAATCAGGAGAAAACATCTTGCCGCCAGAGCCGGATTCATAAAATTCTGTCCCAGCCCTCCAAAGAGCTGTTTTACAATCAGAATTGCAAAGACACCTCCGATCAGGGGCAGCCACCAGGGAGCAGAAGCCGGAAGATTCATGGCCAGAAGAAGTCCGGTCACTGCCGCACTCCCGTCATAAATAGTCACCGTCTTTTTCATCCCCAGCTCAAAAAGCCACTCTGTGATCACACAGGAAGCCACACTGATACAAATGATCATCAGCGCTCTCGGCCCAAACAGGTAAATACCCCAGGCCGCAGCCGGAAGCAGGGCAAGAAGCACCATCCGCATAATATAATCTGTTTTCACCCGATCCCTTACATGGGGGGAGGATGATACCTGTAATAAATCGCTCACTTATCCTGTCCTCCTTTACTTTTTCTTCCGGCTTGCCAGCACAAGACGCCGCATGGATTTGATCCACTGAGTCAGCATCCGCCCTGCCGGACAGACATAATTACAGCATCCGCACTCACAGCACTCCAGCCCGTCAAAAGCTGCAAATCTCTCCTCATCATGGCGCAGTGCAAAATCGGCAAGGCGCGCCGGGAGAAGATGTTCCGGACAGGCGGAAACACAGCGCCCGCAGTTAATGCAGGCCGTCATTTCCTTATGGCTTACCTCATCTTTTTCCATACATAAAATCGCAGAGGTTGTTTTTGTCACCGGAACATGCAGATCAAACAGCGCATTTCCCATCATAGGCCCC
>URYM01000176.1 GCA_900552095.1 uncultured Blautia sp.
GATCGGTTTCATTTCGCACTCCTGTGCAATTTCGATGTCTGTTTTAAATCCCATTTTAAAGTCTCCTTTCTTTTATAAGGGCCCCTTTTTGAGAACAAAAAAGGACAGGCAAACATAACGTATGTTATATCCGCTGCCCAGACGGTCGGCACCTTATAAATTCCAACTCCCCTGTGGTAATCCACATTATCCGTCAGTAATTGGAATCCTTTTATTTGATGAATTAAAGATACCACAAATAAATGGGATTGTCAAGCATTTATCAAAGATTTAACCAGATTTTAATAAGAGGATGGGAGGATTTTTGGGTAAATGTTATAAGAAGAGGAGGAGAGAACCCGGAGAAGGTTGTCACAGGAGAAAAACTGGGTTATACTGGGCAAAGGAAAGGGGAAGACAGATGGAGACGGAAGTATCTGGATATTGCAGGACGTTTAATCAGCATCGGATTGCTGAGTGTGTGGTGGAAATGAGAGATGGAAAGGCAGAGATTCTTCAGATGGATTGCAATTATGAAAAATGTCTGAACAGGTCAGGCTGCCAGCTGGTTCTTCAGGCACTGGAAGAAGCAGAAAAATAAAAAAGAATGGAAAAATTCTTCTATATATAATAGGAAAGAGTGCTTTTTACAGGAAAAGGGTAAATGTTACAAAAGTATGTAGCGAGACTGTCCGGAAACAGGATTTCAGATAGAAAATGAAGAAAAAGTGAAGGAAATTATGAAAAGTTTTTTACGAAAAATAGCAGGTAAGTCTTGCAAGAAGGCGGAGAGTATGATAGTATGTAAAAAGAAATAAAAAAATGTTTCAAAATTGTTACAGAAGATAAAGAAAATCAGATAAAAATTACAGTAAGGAGTTAAAAGATGAAGAAAAAGAAACTTCTTTGCCTTGGTTTAGCAATGGCAATCAGTTCTATGCAGATTTTATCTGTAGGAGCCGCAACAAAGGAAGAACTTCAGAATAAACGTGCAGAGGCGAGTTCCCAGCTGGAAAGTACCAATGCCAATATTTCTGAATTAAATAATCAGATTGAGACTCTGGAAGGTGAGATTGCAGATACCAACGAAGAACTGGTGGCAGTGCTGGTTGATATTGAAAATCTGAAAACGGATATCACCAACAAAGAGGGCGAGATCGAGGAGACAAAAGAAGATCTGGCAGAGGCAGAGGAGACCAGAGATCAGCAGTATGAAGATATGAAAGATCGTATCCGGGTGCTGTATGAGCAGGGCGGAGATGATGTGTGGGCACAGCTTCTGCTGAATGCAGACAGCATCGGAACTCTTCTGAACCGGGCTGAATATACACAGCGTCTTTACGATGCGGATCGTGCAGCTCTGGAAGCTTACGTGGAAAGCGTAGAGGAAGTTACAGCTTTGGAGGAGCAGCTGGAGAGCGAGAAATCTGATCTGGAGAATATGAAACGCACTCAGGAAGAGCAGCAGGCAACTCTGGAGGCAGTTTTAAGTGAGAAACAGGCAACATCTGATGACTATGAAGGTCAGGTTGCAGAGGCACAGGCACAGGCAGCAGCTCTGAATGAGTCGATCGCTTCTTATAACGAAGAGATTCAGAAGATTGTAGCGGCAGAAGAGGAAGCGGCCAGAAAAGCGGCAGCGGAAGAAGCAGCTAAGAAGGCAGCAGCAGAGGAAGCAGCTAAGAAAGAAAGTGCAAAAGAGGAGAGCAAGCCCAGCGGTGGTTCTTCCAGTGATAACGGTGGAAGCAGCAAACCCAGTAACAATGGCGGCGGAAGCAGCAAGCCGAATAACAACGGCGGCACAAACAGTAAGCCGAACAATGATAAGCCCAGCAATGGAAATTCCGGAGATACAAGCAGCAAGCCCAGCGTTCCTTCCAGCGGAAGAGGACAGGAAGTTGTCAACTATGCAGTACAGTTTGTTGGAAATCCCTATGTATGGGGTGGTACAAGCCTGACAAACGGTGCTGACTGCTCCGGGTTCATCATGAGTGTATATGCACACTTTGGCGTATCTCTTCCCCACAGCTCAGCAGCTATGAGAAATTGTGGTGTAGGTGTTTCTTATGCAGAAGCACAGCCGGGTGATATTATCTGTTATTCCGGACACGTTGCACTGTATATGGGAAATGGCCGGATTGTACATGCCAGCGATGAGAAAACCGGTATTATCATCAGCAACAATGCAGCATATAAGAGGATTCTCGCGGTAAGACGGGTTATTTAATCAGAACATACATAGTAAGCTGTCACATCAGAAATGGTGTGGCAGTTTTTTTGTGGTTCTTTTCTTTTGCCTGACAAAAACTAAAAATTATTTTCAAATGTATTGATAAAATATGAAAATTATAGTAAGATATACCATAAGAAAAGGTGAGAAATGACAATTTTATGGGCGAAAACACAAATAATATCAATGAAAAGATGGAAAAAATGAAAAAAGTGATTGGTTTTAAAAATCACAGGGAAAGAATTCTGCAGATTGCATATCGATGACAATCTGAGAAGATAAAAGAAAGGAGAGGAGATTGTACTTATATGAAAGGTGCAGCAAAGAAGATGTTGGGAGGTTTTTTGGCGCTGACGGCTGTGTTGGGAAGCTTTTCGGTTCCGGCCGCGGCAGCTACGCCGGATACCGCGGGGAGCTGGGATCTGTTTGACGGCAGAGCAGAGAATTATGAATCAGACTTTAAGATTTCCAGCGGTTATGATGTTTCTTCGGATGTGATTTGCCAGGATGGATATGTAAATATCCAAAAGGGAAATGAGATTGAACTGGGGAAAGGAAAATATTTGTGGCTGTGCCCCAGGGAAGCAGTTGATTTGCCGGAAGATACGCCTTTTACAGCAGAGACTACGCTGAGAATGGCGGGAGAAGTGGAAGAGGGAAAGAAGGGAGCGGAGATTTCGGCAAGGCTGGGGGCTGATGCGGAAGATACAAATGGAAAACTTTATCCGCTGTATCTGCACTATGGCGATGAAAAAGGCGGCTGGATTTCTGTAAAATCAGATGGAAGTCAGATCTATCTGCTGGATACAACACAGTGGCATGATTATGGGCTGGTCGTAGATGACGCGTCAGAGACGTATGACGTCTATGTGGATGGCGAGATGGTAATTCCGGATGCGTCGGCCTGTACGTATAAAGGCGGTGATCTGTTTCGGGTAGGCATGGATACAGAAGCGCGGGGAAATATGGATGTTCGGGCCGTGCGGTTGGGCAGCGGCGATCTGTATGAAGGAAATTCCGAAGAAGAGAAGCCGGATGGGGAGAACCCCGGGGAGGGAAAACCGGAGGGAGAGAATCCGGAAGATAAGGAATGGGATATTCTGAAACATTCGTTTTCTCCGGAATGGGATTCAGAAGGGTGGAGAGCTTCCAGCAAGGTTGGAACGGTTACACAGCAGGAGGATTCTGTAAATATTTTGAAACCGGAGGGGGCAGCTCTGGGAACAGAGAAATTGTATCACTGGGTGGTTTCTCCTTCCGGGATGACGCTGCCGAGGGATGGTTTTACTCTGCAGACGACTGCCCGGGTGGCAGGAGAGGTGGAAGGAGCGGCCAATGAGATAGGTGTTCGCATGGGAAAGGATTCCAATGATCCGAATGGCAAACTGGCCTCTGTTTTTCTGGGATATGGCGAAGAGGGCTTTGTCAGTAGCAGCAGCAGCGGGCAGGGAATCTATTCTATGAAAGTGGATACAACACAGTGGCATACGTATACCATGACCGTATTTCCGGCCGGGGAGGGCTACAGCTATGATCTGTATGTAGATCAGACGCTGGCTTATGAAAACGCTCCGCTGATGACGTATAAAGGCGGGGATCTGATCCGTTTTGGAGCAGATAATGGCGGACGCTGTAATCTGGATGTGAAGGAAGTACGCCTGGGAAGCGGCAGGATCCTTCCGGGGGGAGTCTCTCCGGCGAAACTGACGGGCGTGGTGCTGGATGGAGAAAGCCAGAAAGAGACCGAGGCGAAGGAGGTTGGCGTGACTGTGACGGGGCAGTATTTCGCTGACGGAGAGAAGGTACGCTTAACTTTGTATAACAGCAGGCATGAGAAGGTGGAAGGCACAGAGGCGGAAGGAAGTTTTGCCAGTAATAAGGCCAGGATCCTGTTTGCGATACCGGAAGGGCTGAAGCCGGGAGTTTACCAGGTACAGGCGGAGGCGAACGGCCGCAGACTTCTTTCAGATCCATATGAAATCACGCCGGACAGGGAAGCACCGGTTTTCCCTGATTTCACGCCGCAGGGACTGTCTCTTATACACATCTGACGCTGCCGA
>URYM01000177.1 GCA_900552095.1 uncultured Blautia sp.
GGTCTCGTGGGCTCGGAGATGTGTATAAGAGACAGCTCCCATCTCTCCCCGGACCAATTTCCACCGCAATAGAGTCTCCGGCAGGAAATACAATACTTCTGGTATTGAGGGCATGGGGCGCCAGAGGAGTCATCACCATCAGGGATGCCTCCGGAGAAATGATCGGTCCTCCGGCAGAAAGACTGTAGCCGGTAGAACCGGTAGGTGTGGAAATAATGATCCCGTCCGCATTGTAACTGTTTAAAAATTCTCCATTTACATAATTACAGAACCGGACGACCCGAAGCGGTCCCTCCCGGCTGATCACAATGTCATTCAGGGCGATATCTTCCACCAGAATCTCTCCCTTCCGGTATACCCTGCCCCGCAGCATCATCCTGCGCTCTTCCGTATACTGGTCTGCCATCAGGCAGTCCAGCGCCGGAAGAAGCGTATGTTCATCAATCTCAGCTAGATACCCCAGAGTCCCCAGATTCACTCCCAGAAGAGGAATTTCTTTCTTTACCAGATCTCTGGCAGCCCTCAGAAGCGTACCGTCTCCTCCCAGCACCAGCACACAGTCCATGTCATCCGGCACTTCCTCCGGATTGGTATACCGATACCCTGCGCCCGGATTCTCCCGGCAGCCGTTCCGCACCAGACAGGTTCTGCCCCTCTCCCTCAGATAGGCCGTGATCTTTCCGGTGAGACGCATGTTTTTATCTTTCAAATCGTTTGTTATAATAAAAAATTTATCCATAAATCAGCGGTCCAGATCCCGATGCGCCTGCTCAACTACGCCCCGGATATCAACTTCTCCCTGTCCTTCCTCCTGTTTTCGCAGATGCAGCAGATACTCAATATTTCCCTCCGGTCCCTTGATCGGGGAAAATTCCAGATGCAGCACGCCAAAGGAAAGACCGCGGGCAAAATCTACTACCTTCCCGATCACTTCCCTGTGTACGGCGGGATCCCGCACAACTCCTTTTTTTCCCACTTTTTCTCTGCCCGCCTCAAACTGCGGTTTGATCAGACAAACCATCTCTGCGCCGTCTTCCATCAGTTCCCGCACCGGCGGAAGAACCTTGGTCAGGGAAATAAAGGACACATCAATGGAGACAAATTCCGCTTTTTCTTCCAGATCCTCCGGCGTCACATACCGGATATTGGTCCGCTCCATGCATACTACCCTGGGATCATTTCTCAGTTTCCAGTCCAGCTGCCCGTGCCCCACATCCACAGAATAGACCTTCACCGCTCCGTTCTGCAGCATACAGTCTGTAAAGCCGCCTGTGGAGGCGCCCACATCCATACAGACTTTCCCATCCAGAGAAAGATCAAAATGTGTCATGGCTTTCTCCAGTTTCAGCCCTCCTCTGCTCACATAAGGAAGGGTATGTCCCTTTATCGTCAGCTTCACCGTATCCGGAAACATGGATCCGGCCTTATCTTCCCGCTGCCCGTCTACCAGAACACTTCCCGCCATGATCATGGCCTTGGCCTTCTCTCTGGAAGGCGCCAGATTCTGTTTCACCAGCAGCACGTCCAATCGTTCTTTCATAACTTACCCCCGTCCTTCTTCCTGCCACTCCTCTATCCGTGCCAGGATATTTTCCGCATCCAGTCCCAGCTTTCTGTGCAGCTGATCCACACTTCCGTGCTCCACAAAAGTATCCGGAATCGATATATTAATCACTTCCCCCGGCAGTCTCTGCTCTTTCATCCAGGCGGTCACCTGCTCGCCAAAACCTCCGTTATGCACATTTTCTTCCATTGTCACAAAAAGAACGTGTTCTTCTGTCAGTTCCCGCAGAAGATCATAATCCAGAGGTTTTATAAACCGGGCATTGACAAAGGTAGCTTCCTCTCCCCTCTCTGCCAGTTCCTGCCAGACCTGCCATCCGGTTCTGACCATACTTCCCACTGCCAGCAGCGCGATCTTTCTGCCCCGCTTTATCATTTCCCATTTTCCCAGCTCCACCGGAGCCCGGAATTCTTCCAGTCCGTCATATGCCTCGCCTCTGGGGTACCGGAGAGCGATCGGCCCGTTATGGCGGACTGCAAATTTCATCATATCAGAGAGCTCCCATTTATTCTTTGGCGCCATCACTGTCATGTTTGGCATCACGGAAAGATAGGAAAGATCAAAAGCACCCTGATGTGTCTCCCCGTCACTTCCTACCAGTCCCGCCCGGTCAATAGCAAAAATGACATGCAGGTTCTGCATACACACATCCATAAGCGTCTGATCAAAAGCTCTCTGCAGAAAAGAAGAATAAACTGCCACCACCGGGATCATCCCTCCCAGTGCCAGTCCCGCTGCAAAAGTTACTGCGTGTTCTTCCGCAATTCCCACATCAAAGAAGCGCTCCGGAAACATATTTCCAAACCGCTTCAGCCCGGTCCCGGTACTCATGGCCGCAGTCACAGCCACCACCTTCGGCTCCCGGTCGCCAAACTTTCGCATTACCGTAGAGAAGATATCCGTATACGTGGATTTTCCTCCCTTACCCGCAGGAATCCCCGTATCAATCTGGAAGGGCGTTGTCCCATGAAATCTGGCCGGGTGACGCATAGCCGGCCCGTATCCCTTTCCTTTCTGGGTGACCACATGAACCAGTACCGGTCCCTCAATCCGCTTTGCCTCCTGAAGTACCCGGACCAGCTGGCGCATATTGTGACCGTCCACCGGCCCCAGATACTTGATCCCCATGTCCTCAAAAAACATTCCCGGGATCACCAGCTGTTTCAGACTGTTCTTTGTCTTTCGCAGCGTATTTACCATCTTCTCACCCACATTGGGGATCTTGCTCAGAGCTCCGGTCACTCCCACTTTCAGATCCATATAGGCCTCTGCCGTGCGGAGACTTCCCAGATAGCTGGAAAGCCCGCCCACATTGGGAGAAATAGACATATCATTGTCATTTAATACAATAATAAAATTCTTCTTCAGTTCCGCTGCATTGTTGAGGGCTTCAAAAGCCATACCTCCGGTAAGGGCACCGTCCCCGATGACCGAGACTACATGATAAGATTCTCCCTTAAGATCCCTTGCCGTCACATAGCCCAGTCCTGCGGAAATAGAAGTGGAACTGTGTCCTGTATCAAAAGAGTCACAGGGGCTTTCCTCCCGTTTCGGAAATCCGCTCATGCCTCCCAGCTTTCTTAAATTGTCAAATCCCTTCTGCCGTCCCGTGAGGATCTTGTGCGTGTAGGCCTGATGCCCCACATCCCAGATCAGTTTATCTTCTGGCAGGTCAAATACATAGTGAAGAGCCATGGTCAGTTCCACCGCTCCCAGATTAGACGCCAGATGTCCCCCGGTCCGGCTCAGTGTATGAATGAGAAAGTCCCGGATTTCCTGCGCCAGCTGCGGCATCTGTTCCATAGGAACTTTCTTCACATCGTTATACGTTTGAATCGTTTCCAAGATCATTTTTATCGGTCCTTCTAATTTTTTCGCGTAATCAGTTCCTCTATCAGCTGTCTCAGGAACGGATTTTCTCCCGGCATCTGATCCAGTATTCCCAGCGCCTGAGCGGAATATTCTTCCACTGCCTTCCGGGCCTGTTCCATCCCATAGAGAGCGGGATAAGTCTTCTTCTGATTTTTCTCATCGCTGCCCACCGGTTTCCCCAGTTCTTCCTGCGTACCGGTCAGATCCAGAATGTCATCCCGGATCTGAAATGCCATCCCTACTCCGCGGCCTACCAGTTCCGCCTGAGCTTCCGTCTCCCCGGACGCTCCCGCCAGGATCGCACCGATCATAAGCGGCGCCTCAATAAGTGCCGCCGTCTTCTTCCTGTAAATATAATCCAGCTGCTCTTTCTCTATCGTTTTTCCCTCATTCAGCACATCTGCACTCTGTCCGCCCAGCATGCCGCGAAGGCCAGATTTTTCTCCCAGAACCTGAAGCGCTCTGCCTACCCTCTGTCCGTCTTCCGTACGGGAAAAAGCTTCAAACGCTGTTTCATAAGCATAATTAAGCATGGCATCGCCGCTTAAGATTCCCATCGTCCTCCCGTACACAGACCAGGTTGTCTTTCTTCCCCGCCGGTAACAGTCATTGTCAAGATCCGGCAGATCATCGTGGATCAGAGAAGCGGTATGAATCATCTCGATCGCAGCCATGAACGGTTCCTCCACCGTCTCTCTGCCGCCCAGTTTCCGGTACATTTCCCGAAGCAGAATAGGACGAAGACGCTTGCCGCCCGCCAGAATACTGTAATTTACCTGTCTCTTATACACATCTCCGAGCCCACGAGACCGTACTAGATCTCGT
>URYM01000178.1 GCA_900552095.1 uncultured Blautia sp.
CTTTATCTATAGTGGCTTTCTCCACGTTCAGGATTTTTCCCCGAATGGGCAGAATCGCCTGATAATTTCTGTTTCTGGCCGTCTTGGCCGAACCGCCGGCGGAATCTCCCTCCACGATAAAGATCTCACATTTGGACGCATCCCGGCTCTCGCAGTTGGCCAGCTTTCCGTTGGAATCAAAGGAATATTTCTGTTTCGTCAGAAGATTTGTTTTTGCCTTCTCCTCGGATTTCCGGATTTTGGCAGAGCGCTCCGCACAGGAGAGTACCGCTTTCAAATCTTCCAGATGACGGTCAAAATAATGAACAATCTCATCTCCTGCCACTTTGGAAGTTGCCTTCGTGGCATCCTGATTGTCCAGCTTGGTCTTCGTCTGCCCTTCAAACCGGGGAGCCGGGTGCTTAATGGAAATAACAGCCGTCATTCCATTTCGGATATCCGCCCCTGTAAAATTAGCATCTTTCTCCTTCAGGATTCCCAGCTGGCGGGCATACGTATTCATGACCGTAGTAAAGACCGTCTTAAATCCCGTCAGATGCGTTCCGCCTTCCGCATTATAAATATTGTTGCAGAATCCCAGCACATTTTCGTGAAACTCATTGACAAACTGAAACGCCCCCTCCACGGTGATCCCATCGCTCTCACCGGTAAAATAGACCGGCTCATGAAGCGCCTCCTGATTCTTGTTCAGATCCCGCACAAATCCCTTTATTCCTTCCGGTTCCGAAAAAGTGATGCACTCCGGCTCCGCCTGGCGTCTGTCCTCAAAAAGAATAGTCAGCCTGGGATTCAGATAGGCTGTCTCATGCAGCCGGCTCTTCACTTCTGCCGCAGAAAATCTCGTCTTCTCAAAAATCTCCGGATCCGGCAGAAAATTCACACAAGTTCCCGTCTCTTTCGTCCGGGACAGCCTGGGCAGAAGCCCGTCCGCCCCCAGTTCCTCTACCGGAACGCCCCGCTCATACCGGTCGTGGTGTACATACCCTTCCCGGCTGATCTTCACATCCAGATAGACAGAGAGGGCATTGACTACCGAAGAACCTACTCCGTGAAGTCCTCCGCTGGTCTTATAGACAGAATCGTCAAATTTTCCTCCGGCATGCAGCGTAGTAAATACCAGCCGTTCTGCCGGCATCCCCTTCTCATGCATTCCTACCGGGATTCCCCGTCCGTTATCTGTCACGGTACAGGAGCCGTCCGCCAGAAGCTCTACACGGATCTGATCACAGAACCCGGCCAGATGTTCATCCACCGCATTATCTACAATTTCATATATCAGATGATTCAGGCCCTTTCTGGAAGTGCTCCCAATATACATGCCGGGGCGCTTACGCACCGCCTCCAGCCCCTCCAGCACCGATATGCTGCCCGCATCATACGTCGTTTTTTTCATGCCGCTTTACTCCTATCCCATGAGGGTTTCTCCCCCTCTTACTTTCCAATCCTTTTTCTCACCTTTAATACTTTAATGCCGTCCTTCTTTGTGCTCACTTTTCTTGTCTCCAGTTCCGGGAAAGACTTCATCATCAGAGTCAGGCGGCTGTAACCGTAATTCCGGCAGTCAAAATCGCTGTACAGTTTCTGCAGCATATCGCCCAGCGCTGAGAGGTGTACCCATCCGTCTTCATCGGAACGCTCTTCCAGCATGGTATAGATCGCCGCTTTTATCACTTTCAAATCTGTCACATCTGACACGATCTTCTCCGGCTCCTGCTTCTTATGCTCTCCCTCCTTGGTTCGGTACAGCACATCCAGGATCTTGAACTGCTCGCAGGCCTTCCGAAAGGGCACTGGTGTCTTGCTCTCTCCCATCCCGATGATGGATTTGCCTGATTCCCGCAGCCGCATGGCCAGCTTTGTGAAATCACTGTCAGAAGATACAATAATGAATCCGTCCACCGGACTGGTATATAAAATATCCATCGCATCGATGATCATCGCCGAGTCAGAAGAATTTTTTCCTGTCGTATAGCTATACTGCTGAATGGGCGACAGCGAATTTTCCAGAAGCACACTCCTCCAGGACGCTTTGCTGTCCTCCGTCCAGTCCCCGTAGATTCTCCGGATCGTCACATTTCCATAGCCCTGGGCTTCCTTCATGATAACCCCGATATATTTCGGTGACACATTATCCGCGTCGATCAGCAGTGCCAGTCTCTTTTCCTCTTCCATCTCTTCCCTCCGTTCTCTTTCCTGTTCTGATTTTTCCTCAAAGCCCCGCCTCCTGTCCGGCACAGGCTCATTGCCGCCTATTATAGCACATTTGTTCTGGTTCTGCAAAGGACTTTCAGACAAATAAAGCTAGTAATTTACGTAGTAATATAGGAATCTGATAGATAACATCGGCACAAGCTGAACCAGGATAAGTATATGAAAAATAATCACTATTCAACGCGCACCACTCCTATCTGGCCAACAGGCCGAAATTCATTGTCAAACATTATAATATATTTTACATAATATCCTCGCCAAATAATACCATATGTATAAGCAAAAACATACAGGAGAAAAAAGTAACTATTGTAAAGCAGCAAATATCTGAACTTTCATAGGTCTCTCAAGCCTGCTCTGCTTATAAGTAAAATAGATTAATTTGCCACCTGCATTTCTCACCTTGACAATATAATGTACCATTCGGAAAGCATTTAAATTTTCCATTTCAATAAAAGAACAGAGGTGACTTATTATCGAGAGAAAGAATATGGTTATGAAGATAAGTT
This sequence comes from uncultured Blautia sp., assembly GCA_900552095.1. GTDB lineage: Bacteria > Bacillota > Clostridia > Lachnospirales > Lachnospiraceae > Egerieimonas. Next base: position 2,721 of record URYM01000178.1, read on the forward strand.
ATTTAAGGATAGAACAGGCAGTTATCACGCCCCACAGGTCTTAAAGAGATGCCGGAGTGCCACCCGGCTAAATAACTTATCTTTTATGATATATCACTTTAAGAGTATCAAATCAGAGGGGGTTGCAAAATTATCAATTAGAGGATTGCGCAATGCCCTCGCTTTATGTATAAAAAATCCGAAAGGGTTCCTTTTGCTTTAGGACTCCTTTCGGTGTAGTAATTTAATCAACGTCTATTTTGATTACTATCTTGATTACTTTTGATTTTACCGTAAAATCAAAAAGTCCGAAAACCGTTGATTTTAAAGGGTTTTTCGGACTTCTAAACAAGCAGATAACGGGAATCGAACCCGCCTCTCCAGCTTGGGAAGCTAGCGTTCTACCGATGAACTATATCTGCATCAATGTATTTATTATAACACATTGATTCTGAAATTCAAGAATTTTTTGTTCTTTTTTACTATTTCAGGCAATTTTAAATTCTTCCTTTCTTTCAGCCCCCGCGCCGCCCTGTACCTGTTCTCCATAATCCCATTTATGCCGCGTCATTTCACCGGTAAAGCTTTCCAGATTCTTTCTGGCCGGCTCATAAGACGGATCCAGTGCCCAGGCCGCCCGAAAATGCTTCATGGCAGCCACGTGCTTGCCCTCTTTTTCCAGAAGGATTCCCAACAGATTGTGCGGTTCCGGGGAATCCGGCTCCCGTATCATCCGGGAGATAATCTGACATCTTGCCTCCTCATACCGCCCCTTTTGAATCTGCCTTTTTATATTCTTGACAGCTGCCCCTGTCTCATTTCTGTTTTTATCCTTCCATAGCATAACAACCGCATCCTTTCTGTACTTCCTTTTTCTGACTGTATTATAGCCCTTTCTTTCTTAAAGCGGTGCTATGGTTTCCGCAGAAATATAAAAGTTCTGTAAGGATCACAAGACTCTTTCTTGACGTTTCGGGGCGGATGCCCCTATAATAATTCAAAAGATTTTAACTCGAAAGGAGACTAAAATGAATTTTTTATCTGTTGGACTGGGAGGCGCCCTGGGATCCATGCTTCGGTATGGACTCAGCCTGTTTACAATAAAAATGGAATTTCCTGCCATAACATTTCTGACTAATTTTGCAGGTGCTCTGATCATCGGATTTATCGCAGGAGCAGTCTCCATCGGGAAAAATCCCTCTTCGTCGCTGCTGCTTTTCTGGAAAACCGGGTTCTGCGGCGGCTTTACAACATTCTCTACCTTTTCTCTTGAAACCGTAACTCTTTTAGAAAACCGCCATTACGGGACAGGACTTTTTTATATCGGAGCCAGTCTGCTTCTATGCCTGGCAGGCGTCTGTATCGGGAAAGTTCTAGCAAAAACTCTTTTGTTGCACTAAAACTCCTTCTACCTGTATTTCACTTCCCGGCTCAAAAGAAAAAGAGCCGTCAGATTCGGGATTGCCATCAGCCCATTCAGAGCGTCAGACAGCTCCCAGATTACACTGGGAGCTGTCTGACGCTCTGAATGGGCTGATGGCAATCC
>URYM01000179.1 GCA_900552095.1 uncultured Blautia sp.
AACCCTTGTATTTACTGGGTTCTTTCTAACTTAGCATTATAATAACTCATTCCCCGGTATCCAGCACAGCTACGCCAATTCCTTTTCCCGTCCATTTTTTCCTTTCTTTCTGCTCTGCCATGTTCTTCCCGCCTTCTTTTGCTCCCTATATCATATTCCGCATCTCCCCTTTTTGCATATAATGAACCAAAAGAACTACAGGATGACTTATGGCTATTTCCAGTGAAATGATTCTCTCTAATGACTATGCAGATTTTATTGTTCCGGCATACGCTCTGAGCCAGGAAGATTTTGCTTCCCGCTTCCGCCTGATGAACGGCCAGCTGATCAATCAGCTTTATGGCATGGTACAGGTGCAGCGCACCGCCCAGTCAGATTCCTTTTTAAACAGCGTACCCTACAGCAGCATTCCCAACCTTTTTACTACTTTGGACACCACCAGTCTGGAAGTCTCAGGTATTATCAAAACTCAGCTTCAGCCCGCTTTAAATCTCACTGGACAGGGCGTACTTCTGGGATTTCTCGACACTGGAATCAATTATACTCATCCGGCTTTCCGAAATCCGGACGGAACGACCAGAATCCTGAAGATCTGGGATCAGACAATCGAAGGAAGTTCCCCGGATCCGGAACACTTTTCTTACGGTTCTGTATACACCGCCGCCCAGATTGATCAGGCTCTCACTCTCGAAGATCCCTACTCTCTGGTTCCCTCCAGCGATACGGATGGCCATGGAACTTCGCTGGCCGGAGCCGCTGCCGGAAGCATTGCCCCGGCAGGAGAATTCTCAGGAGCCGCTCCCAAAGCCGGTATTCTTATGGTTAAGTTAAAGCCAGCCAAAGAATATCTGCGCCGGTTTTATTTTGCGGACAGCGCTGCCCCGATTTTCCAGGAAACCGATCTGATGACTGCCATCCAGTTTCTCACCCGCACCGCCCGGGAAATGAAAATGCCGCTTATCCTCTGTATTGGCCTTGGAAGCAATCAGGGAGATCACTCCGGCTCTACTCCCCTTGAAATCTCTTTAAACCGTCTGGAAAATCTCTATGGCCTGGCTTCCTTTTGCGCTGCCGGAAATGAAGCCGGACGGGCACATCATTTTCTGGGAAATATACCGGAAGAAGAAGAATATCAGACGGTAGAACTGGTTGTTCCGGAAGGCTCTCCAGGATTTACGCTGGAACTTTGGGGGCAGTCACCCGAATTATATTCCGTTGGCTTTTTATCACCCGGCGGAGAAAACATCCCCCGTATCCCCACCCGCCTCTGGCTTCTGGAAGAAATTCCCTTTATCCTGGACCGCACCAAAATCACATTACGCTATGAACTAGTCCAGGACACTTCCGGCGGTCAGCTGATTTTTCTGCGCTTTCAGGATCCCAGTCCCGGAATCTGGACAATTCGGGTCTACTCTTCCGGTGCATCCGCCGGTATCTACCATATATGGCTTCCTATCACCGGCTTTTCCAATCCGGATATCACCTTTCTGGAACCGGATCCCTACACCACGGTCACTGCTCCCTGTACGGCACGCTCTTCCATTGCGGCCGGAGCCTACAGCGCCTACAATAACAGTCTTTATCTTCACTCCAGCCGTGGATTTGCCCGGGACGGCAATATCAAACCAGAACTCACCGCACCGGGCGTCCAGATCACCGTTCCAGGCCTCCGCACCGGTTATACCCAGCAGACGGGCACCAGTCTCTCCGCCGCTCTTACAGCCGGTGCCGGCGCTCTTTTAATGGAATGGGGCATGCGCCAGATTCCACCCCGGTATTACACCGCTTCGGAATTGAAAGGTCTTCTGATCCGCGGAGCAGACCGGGAACCGGAACTGTCCTACCCCAGCCGGGAATGGGGATACGGCAGACTGAATCTTTATCAGGTCTTTCTGTCCATCACAACTTCCTGAAAATAAATCTTTTTTGTAACACTTTTCATTCTCTGCCATATGATGAAGTGTAAGCAAATTTATTTGGAGGCCAGATATGAGCGACATTAGTGCAACAAACTGTGGATGCGGATGTGATCAGGAGGTTACCAGAAATTTTGGATGCTTCGGCGGAGGAAATAACTGCTGTTCCATCATCTGGATTCTGCTTCTGTTAAACTGCTTCTGCAGCGACAACTGGAACGGCGGCGGATGCGGATGTGGCAGCGGAAATGACAACAGCTGTATGTGGATCATTCTTCTTCTGCTGTTCTGTGGCGGCGGATGCGGCGGTGGATGCGGCTGCTGATTTTTTCAGAAGGAAACCGGGGTGTCTCTCCCCGGTTTCCTTTTTATCGTTTCCTGCCTTTTTTTCTGTCTCTTCTTTCCTGTTCCTCCTCCTTTCTCTTTCTTTTCTTCTGGCAGTTCAAATCTATCTCATAAATCGTATTATCCTCAATTACAAGCCTGGTGTCCGTCGTCTTCACGATCCTGCTTTCCCCTTTTTTCTTTATCATATGCTTCTTTCCTCTTTCGGGCATAGAAAAGATATTTTCAACATATGTTTTTAGAAAAACAGAAAGTATAGTCCTATGGAAGAAGATCAGAAAATAATGACACCGCTGGACCAGATGGTAACTCCGGACAGCCTGCAGATGATAAAAGCGCTTATTCCCTTTCTTCCCCCGGGCGGACAGCGTTTCCTGTCTGCCTATGCAAAATGCTCGGAACTTCACAATACGATCCGGCTTTTTGAATCCCCCGGACCGGAAATGCACGTCATGTCTGCCCCAGCCCCAAATCCCTCTTTCTCCGAACTTCTGCAGGCGTTAAAGCCCTATGCTTCCGGAGAACTCCGGGATTCCCTCGATAATCTTCTGCAGACTTTCTCTGCTCTTTCCATGTTTCAGGCCTTCTCCGAAATGCAGGAGGAGGTGCCATCCAAGGAGGTAAATGATGAATCAGAACTCTGACTGGACAAAAAATCCTCTTCTCTCCCGGATTGATCCGGCCAAACTGCAGCTTTTACAGTCTCTTGCAGCAGAAGGAAGCCAGAAGGGACGCAATGACATTGCTTCTTTTCTCACCGCTGCTGCCACCACTTCAAAAGAAAAGGGCATGCAGTTTTCCCAGGATGAAATGGCTGCGGTCATAGAAGTGATGAAGATTGGAAAATCTCCGGCAGAAGCTGCCCGGATCGATCAGATGATCGCCATGATACGCATGCTGAAAAAATCATAATCACAGGCCAGCGTCTCAAAGCGCTGGCTTTTTCCAAATGAAAATGCTATAATTTTAGCGGAGGTGCTGAAATGACATTTTATGAACAGATGATCCCCGTACTTACTACATTGCTGGAGAATGGCGAGACCTTGCATGCGCCAGTTTATGGTACGCTGCTGCAAAAACGAGCCTACACTTTCGGCTATTTAGGGTTGACTGAAAATGCACTACTAGTATCCCTTCTTCAGGGCGATTCACAGAACCCAAAAGGCGGCAGCCGCATCCCTTTCAGCAGTATCCGGCAAATAAAAGTGCGAAAGAGTCTGTTTCCACTGCAATATATTCTCCGAATCTATCTGAAGGATGGAGACTGGATAAAGTTTCGAATATCTAAAAAAGTTTATGGTTTTGCTACGCAGGAAGAAAATCTGGACACTTTCCTGGATAAACTGAAAACTTACAGTTGAAGGAGCTTTCAGAAAATCTTCAATCGTGAAAAAAGAAAGGCCAGCCTCATCAGCCAGCCTTCCTTTTCGTTCTGCAATATGAATTCTAACTGTATATCTTCTGAACAGTCTCACCAAGGAGGCGCAGGGCGGCTTCCGCCGCCTGCCTCCTCACCTCATTTCTGCCGCCCGCAAAGAGGAAACGGCGCACTGTCACATGATCCCCTGCACAGCAGCCAATATAAACAAGTCCTGCCGGCTGATCTTTTCCGCCCCCGTCTGGTCCCGCAAATCCTGTGACCGACACGCACACATCTGTTCCCGTCTCCCGGCAGCCCCCTTTGGCCATCTCCCGGGCAGTTTCTTTGCTGACAGCGGTATATTTCCTAAGCGTAGACTTCTTTACACCCAGATACTTCCGCTTCATCTTATTTGTGTATGTAATCAGTCCTGCTTTCAGCACCTCCGAGGATCCCGGTACATTCACGATCCGCGCCGCCACCAGCCCGCCGGTACAGGACTCAGCGGTGGAAAGCGTAAGCCCTTTCTCTCTGAGCAGATGAAAAACACGCTCCTCCAGCGGCTGCGCTTCCGTATCAGAACCTTTCTTTTCACAGATTTCCTCTTCCATGGTGTATACC
>URYM01000180.1 GCA_900552095.1 uncultured Blautia sp.
ACGAGATCTAGTACGGTCTCGTGGGCTCGGAGATGTGTATAAGAGACAGCATCCAGCTGTTTCTGACTCTCCAGTGCTTTCTCTTCCTGCCTTTTCTCCTCTTCTCTGGAGGATTCCATCTCCGCCTCAATTTCTTTGCGGTTAAAAGTAATCTCCCGGATCTGACCCTCGATCTCAGCGGCCTCCATGCGGAGTTTCCGATAACTTCCTTCCAGCTCTTCCGCCTTCTGCCGGGCCTGCTGCATATTGATCTTGGCTGTATTCTGCCGGATCTTCTGCCCCTGCAGCCGATCGCTGATCTCCACCAGCTGATCCCTCAGCTGATTCCGCTTCGCCCGCTTTTCTTCCACCTGGCTCTGGGCTTCCTCCATCTCCTTTTTGAGGCGCTTCACGCTGCTCTCCAGCTCCTCGATTTCCCGGCGCCTTCCCAGAAGATTACTGCTGCTGCGAAAAGCGCCTCCCGTCATGGAACCACCCGGACTCAAGGACTCTCCCTCCAGAGTGACAATTCTCAGACTCTGGCGGAATTTTCTCGCCAGCAAAATGGCATGGTCAATCGTGTCTACCACCACCGTCTTTCCCAGCAGATGTTCCACCAGAGAATCATATCTTTTCTCTGCTGTCACCAGAGTGCTGGCAAGCCCCAGCACCCCTTCCTCCTTCAGCGCCTGAGGCTGGGAAAAACCGCCTCTTCTCTGCATGCTGGTAAGCGGAAGGAAGGTCGCCCGGCCTGCCTTATTTCTCTTCAGAAATTCAATCAGATACTTTGCCGTACTCTCGTTATCCGTAACAATATTCTGGATACTTCCGCCCAGAGCCGTCTCAATGGCCGTCTCATACTTTTTCTGCGTCTTGATCAGATCTGCCACCACGCCCAGTATTCCCGGATTTCTGTCTTTCTGCTCCATAATACGCCGAATGCTGTTTCCGTAGCCATCGTACCGCTCTGTAATATTTTTCAGAGATTCCAGACGGGAAGCTTCTCTGTGATAGGCAGTCTGCCCCACCTCCAGCTGGCGATGCTGCTCATCGATCTCTTTTTTCAGTTCCGCAGCCTGCTGCTCGATCTTTCTGTATTCCTCTCCCGACTCTTCCATTTTCCGGGAGACAGCCTCATACTCCGCCTGATAGTTTTTCAGCGTCTCTGTCTGCTTATTCTCGTCCCCCTTCATCTGCAGCTGCCGGCTGGCCAGCTCCGCCTTCCGGATCTGGATCTGTTCCAGCATGGCGTCATAGCGCTGCAGTTTTCCTTTGGTGGAAGCCCGCCCGTTTAAGATTTCAATAATCTCATTTTTTGCGCTTTCCGCCTGTTCTGCATAAAAAGAGGCTTCCTGCTGCAGCTTCTCTACGGTTTCCTTCTGTTCTTTCTGCTGCCCCTGTACCTCATCCAGCTGACGAAGAAGTTCCTCCTTCTGCTGAAGACAGGATTCCATCTCTTTCCTGCGGTGAAGAAGTTCTTCCCGTATCGCATCTTTTCTGTTCTGATAATGCTGGTCGTTGGTACGGACCGTATGAATCTGTTCCTCCAGAACCCGGATCTGGCCTTCCATCTGCTGCTGTGCAAGAGCATTCTGCCCGGAAGCTTCTCTCTCCCTGGCAGTCCTCTCTTCCAGTTCCTCCAGATTTTTCTCCAGACGCTCATATTCTTCTTTGGTCTTCTCGAACTGCTGCTGCAGATCTTTCAGCTGATTTTCCGCCGTATCCTGTTTTTCCTCTGTTTCTTTTATCTGGAGCGCTACCCGCTCCATCTCGATCAGAAACAGATTCACATCCAGAAGTTTTAATTCTTCTTTCTTCTTCAAATAGATCCTGGCTGTCTCCGACTGCCGCTCCAGCGGCCCCAGCTGCCGGGTAAGTTCCGATAAAATATCTGTCACCCGAACCAGATTCTGCTGCTCTTCCTCCAGTTTTTTCAGCGCGGAAGCTTTTCTCCGCTTGAATTTTACAATACCGGCCGCCTCATCAAAGAGTTCCCGCCTCTCTTCCGGTTTTCCGCTTAAGATTTTATCGATCTGACCCTGGCCGATGATCGAATAGCCCTCTTTTCCGATACCGGTATCATAAAACAGCTCATTAATATCTTTCAGTCTGCAGGCCGTCCCGTTCAGGAGATATTCGCTCTCTCCGGAGCGGTACAATCTTCTTGTAACCGTCACTTCTTCATATTCAATGGGCAGCTTATGGTCAGAATTATCCAGTGTGATCGCCACCGAAGCAAAACCCAGAGGCTTTCTTGTCTCCGTACCGGAAAAAATCACATCCTGCATATTTCCGCCACGCAGCTGCTTGGCACTCTGCTCTCCCAGTACCCAGCGGACTGCATCCGAAACGTTGCTCTTTCCACTTCCGTTTGGTCCCACGATTCCCGTGATCCCATTGTGAAACTCGAAGATTATCTTATTGGCAAAGGACTTGAATCCCTGTACTTCAATCGACTTTAGATACATGGTTCACCTGCCCGTCTTTCAGATCACAGATCGCCCGGTATGCCGCCGCCTGCTCCGCTGCCTTCTTGGTACGCCCGGTTCCCTGTCCTGCCACATGAGTCCCCACCAGTACCTGGGCTGTGAAGGTCTTATCATGATCCGGCCCCTTCTCTTCAATGATCCGGTAGGAAAGTTCTCCCTCCTGCCTGCCCTGTATCATTTCCTGCAGAATAGTCTTGCTATCATAAAAGAGTTTCTTGTGCTCAATATCATTTAACACAAATTTCAAAATAAACTCTTTTGCATTAGCAAAACCACCATCCAGATAAATCGCTCCGATCAGCGCTTCCAGCGCGTCGGATGTAATCGAATCTCTCTTTCTTCCTCCGGTGCACTCTTCTCCCTTGCCCATCAGAAGCTGCGCTCCCAGAGAAAGTTCACCCGCACAGACTGCCAGCGAAGGTTCACACACCAGACTGGCACGAAGTTTTGTCAGCTCGCCCTCCGGCATCTGCGGATATTGGTGGAAAAGATACTCACTGCTGATCAGTTCCAGCACCGCATCTCCCAGAAACTCCAGACGTTCATTGCAGTCCAGACGCTTCAGTTTGTGTTCATTTGTGTAGGAGCTGTGACGCATCGCCTGCTCCAGGATCTTCTCATCCCGAAACTGATAGCCGATCGCCTGCTCCAGTTTTCTCCATCTTCCCATGAAATCTCCTTATCCCGGGCTTTCACCCGAATGTCTTTCCCGAGAACCCCTTTTGGCTCAAAAACAGAAGGGGCGCCGCAAAATGAATAAGACTTACAGAATGTATACATTTTGCGACACCCCCGCATTCTTAATTCAATTCCTGTTTGATTGCTTCTACGGCATCGCCGACAGAAACGATCTTCTCTGCTTCCTCGGTGGGAATCTCAATATCAAATTCTTCTTCCACCGCCATAATAATCTGAAAAACATCCAGAGAATCTGCTCCCAGGTCATCCACAAAAGTGGTATCCATGGTAATCTCCGCAGCGTCCACATTCAGGACCTCCGCAATAATCTGCTGTAATTTTTCAAATTCCATTTTTATTATCCTCCTTTTTTAACACCTGCAAATGGTTCTGGATCTTTCCTGCAATATCGGCCTCCTTAAACTGGGCACACTGCAGGATCCCGTTTTTGATCTCCACAGCTCTGGCATTTCCGTGCGTCTTCACCACCAGCCCTTTTAAGCCCAAAAGCGGCGCTCCGCCGTACTCACTCACATCAAAGGCCTTCAGGGTCTCTTTCAGTGCCGGCTTCACCAGCAGCGCTCCCATCTTGCTCCTTACAGATGTCATCATGCCTTCTTTTATCTTGCTGATCAGGGTTGCCCCCAGACCTTCATAGAGTTTCAGGATTACATTTCCCACGAAAGCTTCGCAGACAATCACGTCCGCCTCTCCTGCCGGAATATCCCTGGCCTCTATGCTGCCTGTAAAATTCAGATCCGTACACTCTTTCAGCAGAGGGTAGGTCTCCTTCACAAGCGCATTTCCCTTCTCTTCCTCCGCACCGATATTGACGATCGCCACCCGGGGATTCTTCACTCCCATCACATGTTCCATATAAATGGAACCCATCCGGGCAAACTGGATCAGGTGTGAAGGCCGTGCATCCACATTGGCACCACAGTCCACCAGCAGGGACACTCCTTTTGCCGTAGGGATCAGAGGCGCCAGCGGAGCCCGCTCAACCCCTTTGATCTTTCCCGCATACAGCTGACCGCCCACCAGCACCGCTCCGCTG
>URYM01000181.1 GCA_900552095.1 uncultured Blautia sp.
CACGCGTAAGATCGTCGGCAGCGTCAGATGTGTATAAGAGACAGACTCTCTCCTGTTTGTCCAATCCTTCAGCTGGAATAATTTTCAAGAAAGCTGTAAAGAGCCCGGCTGCCCTCCAGCATCTTTCCATTTTTCAGTTCCTCCCTCAATTCTCCCGGAAAAGAATCTGTCCGGATCCCCGTCACCTCATAGAGCGTGCCGTCCTCCAGATAAACATTTACGTACCCGTTCTCTTCCTTTGCAATATAGCGCAGCGCGAGGTTTCCCTCCGCAGCCAGAAACTGTCCTTCGCTTTGCTGAATTTTCTGTTCGATCAGTTCCTTCTGTCTTTTCTCCTCCGACAGATAAAAACTTTTTCCGTATCCCCAGGCCAGGACCGCTGCCGCACAAAGAAAGCCGATACCATAGCGGACTTTTTTCATAAAGAAATCACTCCTTTTTGCTATAGTATCAGCCTGATCCTCTTCTTTTATTCAATTACCACATCGTCTGCATAATCATTCAGAACAATATCTACCCAGGTGCGGCCGGGATTCAGGGTGATCTCCTGACCGGAAGCATCATAATAATGCGTCACGCCCCACTGACTGTCCTTCTTCCAGGTAATGTCAACTGCTTTTCCGTTTGTGATATATTTTCCCGCTCCTCCGGAAATGGTATCAATGTTCAGATAACCATTTTCATCATAAGGCTGCCAGGGTGAATACTGTAAAATAATATTTTTACAGGTCAGCTGCTCCCCGGTATTGCCATCCACATGAGGCTCGTCATACTGGAAACGGTAATAGACCTCTTCCTCCGCATTGTAGGTAAAATAGGGATGCTGGCTCACATACGGGATCTTCACCGTGCTGGCCGTCTGACCATCCGCCAGATCTACCCGTTCTCCCACCGGAACGAACTGATAATATCCCTCGTAGGCAGGATCATACGCCGTCTCATAGCCGTAAGCCTCAATTCCCGCCTGCAGCATGTCATAATTAGTAAACACATTGTGAGGTGCCTGACGGTCATCGGAACGATAATAAGTAATGCCGTCCCCATACTGCTCCAGGCCGCTTAAATTATCTACTTCCTCAGAATCCAGGTAGGGCACCGCATAAACTGCCTGCCCGTAATGTGCATAGATCGCATTGAATCCCATCGCATAAGAAATAAAGTAGTCACGGCAGCTTCTGACCGATCCGATCCGCTCCTCATCCTGATAGTCCTCAAAGATTCCCATAAGACGGGAGATACCGCCTTCTGCCGGCGCTTCATAAATGACACCTGCCCGGTCAATGCCGCACTGCGGCAGGGCGCCGTAAATATTATTCAGCATGATGGCCACAGGCCGCTTCCGCCCGATTTCCTCTGGAACGTATTCTCCGGTAAGATAACTCTTTACCATCCCTTCCGGGATCACCTCTCCGCTGCTGACCGGCTCTACCACATCCGGTTCCTGGGTAGGCTCCGCAGCCGCCTCCTGGGTGGGCTCCACAGTGGGAATCGGCGTAGGCTCAGCATCCTTCTTTTTGCCGCATCCGGAAAGTGCAAGCACCATACCAGAACACAAAAGTCCCATCATCCAGTATTTCCGTTTCATTATTCTGTTCCTCCCTGTCTGGTAATTTTTAATATCTGAAGAACGGCCTCCTGCTTTTCTTCCATGACTGCCGCCTCCTCCTCTTCCATATGATCGTATCCCAGAAGATGAAGCATACTGTGGGCAATCAGAAATGCATATTCCCGTTTCTCGCTGTGTCCGTATTCCAGCGCCTGTGCCCGCAGCCGCGGAATAGATATCATCATATCGCCCAGGAGCAGTTCCCCGGTATCCGGATCAAAACAGTCTTCCTGCTCTTCCAGAATCCCATAATCCGCCGGCGCTTCATAATCAACCGCCGGAAATGACAGCACATCTGTCGGACGGTCGATCCCGCGGAACTCCCGGTTTACCCGATGGATTTCCTCATCTGTCGTCAGCACCAGATCCACCTGGGCCTCATAGGGGCAGCGCTCCTCATCCAGGACAGCCTCCACCACCATCTCAGCTACTGCCTGCGGGTCAAAAGGCAGCTGATATTCCTGTTCATCTTCAATGAGTACGGTCATTTTTCTTCCTCCTGCCCTTTTCCTTTTTCTCATAATCTTCATAGGCCTGTACAATTTTCTGAACCAGGGGATGACGCACCACATCTTTGCTGGTCAGCTCACAGGCAGCGATCCCATCTACTTTTTTCAGCACCTGCAGAGCCACCTCAAGGCCGGATTTTGCACTGGCCGGAAGATCTTTCTGAGTGGAATCTCCCGTGATAATTACTTTGGAACCAAACCCGATCCGGGTCAGAAACATTTTCATCTGCGCCGGCGTAGTATTCTGCGCTTCATCCAGAATAATAAATGCATTGTCCAGCGTACGTCCTCTCATGTAAGCCAGCGGAGCCACCTCAATAAGGCCTTTTTCCATATTTTTCATAAAAGATTCCGCCCCCATGATCTGATACAGGGCGTCATAAAGGGGCCGGAGATAAGGATCCACCTTGCTCTGCAGATCACCGGGCAGAAAACCCAGTTTTTCTCCCGCCTCGATGGCCGGACGGGTCAGAATGATCCTTCCCACCTCATCATTGCGGAAAGCAGTGATCGCCATGGCCATGGCCAGATAAGTTTTTCCGGTCCCCGCAGGTCCCACTCCGAAAACAATCATATTTTTCCGGATCGCATCCACATAATTTTTCTGCCCCAGAGTCTTGGGCGTCACAGGCCTGCCCCCTATGGTATGGCAGATACAATCCTTATCGATTTCCGCCAGACTGGCACTGCTCTCCTCCATGACAAGCCCCAGGGCATAATTCACATTCTGCTCCGTAATAGAACTTCCTCTCTTAGCCAGCTCCAGCAGCTGCCCGATCACCTTTTCTGCCTGACGGGCTCTCCCTTCTTCCCCGACGATCTTCAAAAGCCCGTCCCGGGGAATCAAAGTCACCTGAAGCGCCCGCTCTATCTTCTTCGCATGGGCGTCAAACTGGCCGAAAATACTGCCCGCATGTTCCGTGGGCAGTTCTGCCAGAATCTCCACAATCTTACTCACGTATCCAAATTCCTTTCCGGAAGCATATTTTCTTCCTCAATCTCTGCCTGCATTCCGTTTTTCTCCACGGCATAAATTGGGCCGCTGACTGTACAGGCAGAATCGTCCATTGCTATTGTAACATTTTCTGAAGATATTTCCACCCCTTTTTTTCTCAAATCCGCCATATAGTCTTCCAGTTCTTTTGCCGCGGTTTCCTTCAGTTCCGCATCGGTACGCACCACCTCTTCCGTCCGGTAGGGAAGCGTCTCTATCCTGCCCACAGTAACCGGAAGGATAAAATTTTCTGTCAGGTGCAGGATATGGCTCCTGGTGATCTGATCGTATGTTTCCGGCATTCGAAACGGCCCTCCCAGCGTCAACCTCCATTGAAACAGCTGAAGAAAGTACTGATCTTTCTCCTTTTCTTCATAGATCCGCCGCTCATACCTCCGGGGAATCCTGTTCTGGTAATAATAAACAGACGAAAGATAAACATCTCCATCCGCCGGCACCTCCTCGGTACGCACCACTTCACCGCTGTCGTCCGTAATCGGGATCTGTCCGCTTATCAAAACGGTTCCTTTCTCACACGGATCTCCCACTTTCACCTTCGGCACCCCGCTTCTGGTTACAATCCTGACCACTGTGCCTTCCTTTGTTGCCCGAAGATCAGACGGCCTTATCTCTCCTTTTTTCTCCTCCGCAAAAGATTCCGTATTCTCCTTTATCTCAAGAACCAGACGTGTTCCCTGTATTCTGGCCGAGACCCATACAACATTTTCAAACTCCTCTCTCAGAAGATCTGCCGCCTTCTGGCAGGAAATCTTTCCCTTCGGCTGACCGTGACGAATCCCCTCCCGCTCCAGTACCTCCAGCACCGCCTGGGTGCTGTTCAGTCTGTTTCCCGTAACCTGGATATTCCAGATAAAGGAGGAGAGCAGATACAAAATACTGGCCGCCAGAAGAAAACCCAGAAAAAAAGCCTTCCTTTTCCGCGTTCTGTGAAAAAAGAAAGGCGCCCCGTGCTTTTCCAGTATCGTAACCCTGCATCCGCTTTTCCTGAGAAAAGGTTTCAGCCGGAAAACATCTGCCGCCGGAAGATTCATTTCGTAAAAATCCGTGC
>URYM01000182.1 GCA_900552095.1 uncultured Blautia sp.
AGATCTAGTACGGTCTCGTGGGCTCGGAGATGTGTATAAGAGACAGGTTCATGATAAACCGATGTCTCATTAAAGAGATAATACCGGCTGGCATCATAGGACGCCTTGCTGCAGGCCAGATCCTCCTCTTTGGGAAGATACTCATCTGAAAATATCTGTACTGGAAATTTGTAATCCGGGAAAGGATAATAAAACTCTGTCTCCGAAAAACCCGCTTCCCGGAAAACCCGATCCAGCTCTTTCCTTGAAAAAGTCCGAACTTCGCTGGCTGTCGCGTGATATCCTTCCAGCCCGTCAAAGAAAACCCCTGTATGATCCTCCCGGGCTCCAGCCCAGTATTTCAGACCAAACTTATTCTCAATGGCAACCAGAAGTTTTCCACCCGGCTTCAGAAGTTTTTTCAGATTTTCCACAAAGCTCAAGAAAGGATTTTCGCTTTCCGTATAACATCTGGCATATTCAAGAACCCCTATCAGGGTAATGTAATCAAATTTCTCATTCAGCTGAATCTGATTAAAATTCCCCACCACAATCTCCAGGTTTTCACATTCCCGGTTGCGGTACGCATTAATCAGAGACCGCCTTCTGGAAAGTTCCACGGACACAACTCTCCTCACACTCCGGCAGAGTGCCCCTGAAATAGCTCCGCAGCCTGCACCTACTTCCAGCACAGAAGCTTCCTTCTCAAAAGGATACCACTCTACAATATTCTGCCGCACTGGAGACATATGATACAAAACCGGCCAGCGATTATCCGTCCGCAGAATTTTTTCCACGTCTGTTTCATTTTTTACCATTTCCAGAAGCTCATCTTCGATCGCACCGTCACTGTACTGGTCTAATCCCTGGTAAAACTGATAATTCAGCTTTACTTTTCCAATTTGATTTTCCATGCTTCCCCCTTAGGCATCTTTATTTAAAATCTGTTTGATTTCTTTTATAAAATCAAAGACATTTTCATTATCGCAGTACTCCTGGTTCGTCATCTCATGAGGAACGATCATGCGATAATTATCGCAGATTTTCTTCAGTTCTTTTGCAATATGGCTGGGACTGATATTGTTAAACGGTAAAATATTACTGGTAAAATCTTTCAGGTCTTTATTTGCGAACGTATTTGTAATTACTTTCACTCCAAACACAGACATTTCAAGCGGCGGATAGCTGGGATGAGGGGAGGCCATCAGCGAAATCCCTGCATAGGACTCCTCCAGTGTCTTTGCATACTCCTGCAGCGTAAGCTTGCCCACCGACTGCAGATATTTTCCTCTGCCCAGATCTACTTTTGCATGCTGTTCACCCGCAGAGAGAATCGTCCACTCCTCAATATCCTGCTGCTGTTCTACCCACCTGCGCAGCGCCGCTACAATCAGTTTGAAAGCATTCCGTTCGGTTCCCGGTCTTCCATATACCAGAATCTGTTTCTTTTTCTGAATACTGGTTCCCAGCTGATCCAGGCAGGATTTCAACTGACCATTCAAGACCGGATCAAAGGCGAATTCCCAGGCAAACTGATATCCGTTATTATGGAAGTATTCCTGCAAAAGCCTGGTGTTAAACACTGCAATCTGGGGATACTCATTTTTATAAGTAGCATCTGCCAGCAAAAATCTGGTAGACCAGGCATAAAATCCCGGCTCATAATCCTGAATAAAATTAATAAAAGGATTGGGCGCGATTCCCGTCTTTTCCTGGAAGTCCTCATAAGCCTCCTGGGTACAGTGAGCAGTCCACCATCCGGTAAACATAAAATAATCCTTCTCACTCACCGGAAGCGTACACTGGCTGCGATAAGCATAGGGTACAATCTGATTTTTCTCCTGACACTCTTCATTCCACTCTGCAAAAGTATAGCGATCCCGATATTTTGCTCTCGTCTCTTCTCCAGGAACCGCATCAACCAGTATGATTCTTCTGTCATATCCCAGTTCATCTGCCAGCTTCTCAAAGAATTTCAGTGCCGTAGAAATTCCTCCGAATACATGTTCCGGATTAATCGAAGGCAGCAGCAGATTTATTCTCTTTCTTGGATACTCCACTTTACGGAACGTATACGGATTGATCTCCGCGATATGGGTATCCACCGGCTGTTCCTTTTCCTGCGTCACAGGCTCTGTATTCCGGCTCATCTGTCGATATTTTCTCTTCAATTTTTCCAGTATTCCTTCTTTTTTCTCCACCTGCACCACATCCCTGCTTTCCTTTTCTGCCATCCTGGGCACACAGCTGTAACTGTCCAGCTGCCGGTTAAAATAAGGGTCTCCCTTTTCCCGGTAAACCTGATACATCTTATCTGACATCTCGAAATCAACGGGAGGAATATACGAATCCCGGCTTTTTGACTCAAAATGATACAATTTCACATAAGGATCATATACATTGCGATAACCCTTCTGTATTGCCCTGACGCAAATTTCCACATCGCTTCCGCAGATAATGAAATTCTCGTCAAAAACTCCTATCTTCTCTATGGTCTCTCTGGAAATTGCCATGCAGGCTCCCGTCACTGCTGTCACATTTCTTGTAACCATAGGCGACACAAACGGAGATCCATAGTGAACCGGCTGCATTCCTTTGAACACATGATCTCCCCATCCTCCCATTCCGGCTACAACACCGGCATGCTGGATGGTACCGTCCTCATAAAGCAGCAGGCCTCCCACAACACCGATCCCTTTGCGCACCGCTTTTTCAGCCAATCTGGTCATCCACTCCGGAGCAATTACCTTAACATCATTATTCAGGAAAAGGAAGATATCTCCTTTCGCCTTTTCCATCCCGAAATTGTTCAGTCTGGACCAGTTAAAAGGAAATGCCGCCTTTTCTACCCGGACATTTTCATGTTCCTTTACAACCTGTTCAAAATATGCGAAGGTCTCCTTTTCTTCTGAGTTATTATCCAGAATCAGAATCTCATAATTTGAATACTCGGTTTTTTCAAAAATACTGTCTATGGCTCCCTTAAGAAGATCTGCATGATCTTTCGTGGGAATAATCACAGAAACCAACGGCTGCTCCTCCAGCCGATATCTGACATCATAAACAAAGTAATTTTCTGTTTCCTCTGCTTTCGCCTCCCCGGAACCATAAACACGATCCAGGTGATCCTGAATTGCTTTCAGTCCCACTACCTGCGCGTAGGGCTTGGATTCCGGATTGACCGCCGTGGAACTTGGAATGGCTCTCCAGGAATACAGAATTTCCGGAACGTGGACAATATGATCTGTCAGTTCAGACATACGCAGCATCAGATCATAATCCTGGCTTCCGTTATACTCGCTACGAAAACCTCCCGCTTTTTCAAAAAGTGTTTTCTTAAATCCCAGCAGATGCCCAATATACATCTGGCTGAGGAGCAGATCCTGAGACCAGTCCGGCTTGCACAGAGGCTCCCTGTGACCGCCTTCTGTATCTACAATATCCTGATCACTGTACAGAATCTCTGCCCCCGTCTGCTCAATCGCCGCGGCAAATTTTTCCAGTGCCTGACAATTAAGTTCATCATCATTATCCATCAGGACCAGATACTCTCCCTCTGCCATCTTTGCAGCTTCATTGGTCGCAGCCGAAATTCCTCCGTTTTTTTCCAGAAACTTTACCCTAATCTTATCGGATCTTAACTGCTCCAGATTTTTTCTTACCTCCGGATCTGTAGAACAGTCATCTACCAGGCACAATTCCCAGTTCTGATAGGTCTGCCGTTTCACTGATTCCACTGCCAGTTCCAGCCATTTCTTCTCTACATTATAAACAGGAACCAAAACAGAAAATTTTATGCTCATCCCTAGTTTCCTTTCGTATATTGAACCTTTGAATCCATATCAAAATATCCGACTGTGGTTTTATCTCCGATCACCTGAATGCAGCACACATCATACAGCCGGTGATATACAACAAAATTATCCCCGTTTTCAAAGCCGGTGCAGCCCAGCTGAAGCAGATACTGCCCCCCCTGCAGCCGCATAACCTGGGAAAAACTGATCTCCACAATCTCTCCGCTTGACACTGTACCGGTATCAATCTTTTCAATCACCGTATTGGTTCCCGTCAGTTCCGTTCCTTTTAAGTCCTTCAGACTGAAGGCCAGAATCGGATTTTTAATCTCTTCCTGAACTGTCTCTTATACACATCTCCGAGCCCACGAGACCGTACTAGATCTCG
>URYM01000183.1 GCA_900552095.1 uncultured Blautia sp.
CGAGATCTAGTACGGTCTCGTGGGCTCGGAGATGTGTATAAGAGACAGGGATCTGCCGGAAAACTGCCGTAAGTATATTGAGTTTGTAGAAGAGCAGATCGGTTTCCCGATTACCATGGTATCCAATGGACCGGGAAGAAACGATATTATTTACAGATAAGAATAAGAAAAGAGGAGAAAAGACCGGCATGTGCAGTGCTGGTCTTTTTGAATAGAAAAAAGCAATATTTGGAAAAGATATCTTTGACGGACTGAAATTCTACAGTCCGGCCATGATCAAGGGGATGAAGGAGAGAGTGATCATCTCACAGTCCTTTTCAAAAACGTATGCAATGACGGGATGGCGCCTTGCGTATGCAGCCGGACCGGCCGACCTTATTGAGGCGATTGGCAGATTGAATGAAAATTCAATTTCCTGTGTAAATACAGTAGTGCAGTGGGCGGGAGTAGAAGCTTTAACAGGAACGCGCAAATATATTGATGCCATGGTGGAAGAGTTTCAGAAACGCCGTGATATTGTCTATGAGGGGATTAATCAGATACCGGGATTGTCCTGTGTCAAACCCCGCGGAGCTTTTTATGCCTTTGTTAATATTAAAGGGACTGGATTGAAATCAGAAGAATTTGCCCATCAGCTTCTGGAAAAGAAGCACGTGGGAACGGTGCCGGGAACCGGGTTCGGAGTGTCCGGGGAAGGATTTATCCGTCTTTCCTACGCCACCTCGACGGAAAATATCAGAGAGGGGATACGCAGAATCAAAGAGTTTGTGGAAGAGTTAAATAAGAAATAAATATGGCTGATGAGAAAGAGCGGATATTCCGAAGAGGAAAGCCACGCTCTTTCTTTTTTGCCTGCAGAACTTGTAAAGAAAAGAAGATTCCGGTATACTGGAGGATATGAAAAGAATGCGAGGTGGAAATATGGAAACATTTTTTCAGATAGACGGAAATATTTTATTATGGATTCAGGATTATATCCGGAATCCTATTCTGAATCCGGTTTTTGAGGGGATCACGCATCTGGGAGATGCGGGGATTTTCTGGATTATTCTGACAGCAGTGCTTCTGTGTTTCAGGAAGACGAGAAAAGCGGGGGTGGTGTCGGCGGCAGCGCTGATTGGATCCCTTCTGGTGAATAATGTATGTCTGAAGAACTGGGTTGGGCGGGTCCGCCCTTATGAGGTGGTGGATGGTCTGAAGATTCTGATCGCAGCGCCTGCAGACCCGTCTTTTCCTTCCGGACATTCCGGGGCCTCTTTTGCATCGGCGGTGGCGATTTTTCAGTGTGTACCCAGGAAATGGGGGGTGCCGCTTCTGATTCTGGCGGTGCTGATTGCGCTTTCCAGGCTGTATGTGGGGGTACATTATCCCACAGATGTGCTGGCAGGTACAGTGATCGGAATTTTACTGGGAATTTTGGCAAAGAGAGCAGTGGAGGCTGTTATAAGGTACAGGGAGAAGAAGAGAGGAACGGTGTAAAATGCTGATAGAGATGTTCACGGTGGATTTTGAAAGCAGCGAGGCAATCTATATGCAGCTTCGGAATCAGATCATCCTGGGGATTGCCACGGCACAGATCCGGGAGGGGGATATGCTTCCTTCTGTGCGCCAGATGGCGGGCGGCATCGGAATTAATATGCATACGGTTAATAAAGCTTATGCGCTGCTGCAGCAGGAAGGAATTCTGGCGATGGACTGCAGAAAGCGGGCAGTTGTGCAGACTGGCGGCGATAAGCTGCTTGCCATGGAAGAGATGAGGGGACAGTTAAAGGTTCTTCTGGCCAAGGCGTGCTGCAAGAATATTTCCAGGGAAGAGGTTCATCAGCTGATCGATGAAATATATGAGGAATATGGTTAAAGATTGGGAGGCATCTTATGAAAGAACAGTATACAGCCCAGGCGGAAAATGCGCTGACACTGGCGGAAAAAACAGCCCGTTCGTGCCGGCATGGATATATTGGAACAGAGCACATCCTGCTGGGACTTTTGAAAGAGCAGGATGGAACAGCCGGAATGGTGCTGACAGATTTTGGAGTGACGGAAGAGCGGATTCTGGCGCTGATTGACCGGCTGATTATGCCCGGCGGCAGTGCAGTGGCAGAGATGGAACGGCAGGGGTATACGCCCAGAGCGCGCAGAATCTTGGAGCGCAGCCGGGAGGAAGCAGATAATTTCCGTGCGGCATCCGTGGGGACGGAGCATATTTTGATTGCTATGATGAAAGAGACAGACTGTATTGCTACACGGCTGCTGCATACAATGGGAGTGAATATTCAGAAAATGTATCTGGATCTGCTTCTGGCGATGGGAGAAGAACAGAGTGTAAGCAGGGAGGAGATTCAGAACGGCAGAGCGCTGAAAGTTTCTGTTTCCGGGTCCGCAACACCTGTCCTGGATCAGTACAGCCGGGATCTGACTGCTATGGCGGCGGCGGGGAAATTAGATCCGGTGATTGGAAGAGAACAGGAGATCAGCCGGGTAATCCAGATTTTGAGCCGCCGTACCAAAAACAATCCCTGTCTGATTGGAGAGCCGGGGGTGGGAAAGACTGCTGTGGTGGAAGGGCTGGCACAGAAGATTACCGCAGGAGAGGTTCCGCGCACCATTCAGAACAAACGGGTGGTAGTACTGGATTTGTCCGGAATGGTGGCCGGGTCAAAATACAGGGGAGAATTTGAAGAGCGGATCAAGAAGGTGGTAAATGAGGTGATGGAGAATAGAAATATTCTCCTGTTTATTGATGAACTTCATACAATTATCGGAGCAGGAGGGGCAGAAGGAGCGCTGGATGCATCTAATATTTTGAAACCGTCACTCTCACGGGGAGAAATTCAGCTGATTGGCGCTACAACGATTGAGGAGTATCGGAAATATATTGAAAAAGACGCAGCTTTAGAACGGAGATTTCAGCCTGTTACGGTGGAAGAACCGACGGAAGAGCAGGCTTTTGCCATTTTAAAAGGAGTGCGCCCCTTTTATGAGTCTCACCATGGGGTGAAGATTACAGATGAAGCTCTCGAGGCGGCCGTGAAACTGTCTGTGCGGTATATCAGCGATCGCTTTCTTCCCGATAAAGCAATTGATCTGATTGATGAGGCGTCTTCCAAGGTACAGCTGGCCGGATATGAGAAACCGGAAAAACTGCTGCAGCAGGAGCTGGAGCTGGAGAGTCTTTTAAAAGAAAAAGAAGAGGCGATCAGATCTTCTGATATCCAAAAAGCCAGAGAAGTGCAGGATCGCCAGGCTGAGGCGGAAAAGAAGCTGGCACGTCTTCAGGCACGCTATGATAAAAAGTGTGAGGCCGGCCAGCTGCAGGTGACAGAGGAGACGATTGCGGATATTGTTTCGGGGTGGACCAAGATTCCGGTGCAGAGACTGGCCGAGGAAGAGAGCAAGAGGCTGGCGCGTCTGGAAAAGATCCTCCATAAGCGGGTGATCGGTCAGGAAGAAGCGGTATCTGCAGTAGCGAAAGCAATCAAAAGAGGACGGGTGGGATTAAAAGACCCACGGCGGCCCGTGGGATCTTTTTTGTTTCTGGGTCCTACCGGTGTGGGAAAGACAGAACTTTCCAAGGCTCTGGCCGAAGCGGTGTTTGGGACGGAGTCGGCGATGATCCGGGTAGATATGTCGGAGTATATGGAGAAACACAGCGTTTCCAAACTGATTGGCTCTCCCCCGGGATATGTGGGATATGAGGAGGGGGGACAGCTTTCCGAAAAGGTTAGAAGAAACCCTTACAGTGTGATTCTTTTTGACGAGATTGAAAAGGCGCATCCGGATGTTTTCAATATTTTGCTTCAGGTATTGGATGATGGCCATATTACAGACTCACAGGGGCGGAAAGTTGATTTCAAACAGACCTGTATCATCATGACTTCCAATGCGGGGGCACAGGCGATCATAGAGCCGAAAAAGCTGGGTTTTGCTTCCAGGGAAGATGAAAAAAAGGATTATGAATTCATGAAAAGCGGAGTGATGGAAGAAGTCCGTCGGATGTTTAAGCCGGAGTTTTTAAACCGGATTGATGAGATTCTGGTTTTTCATGCGTTGAACAGGGAAAATGTCCGTCAGATTGCCGGGCTGTTGCTGACAGATTTACAGAAACGGTGTCGGGAACCTGTCTCTTATACACATCTCCGAGCCCACGAGACCGTA
>URYM01000184.1 GCA_900552095.1 uncultured Blautia sp.
GGCATACGAGATCTAGTACGGTCTCGTGGGCTCGGAGATGGGTATAAGAGACAGGGCAAAAGAAAAGAGAAGCCCGCCGGCTATCATTGAGAGTAAGAAAGATAAGAAAACGCCGGTTACCAGACTGTCCTGGGCGGATTTCCGGTCGTTGAGCGCCAGCTTTCCGGCAATAAACCGGGAGAGTACAGTCTGAAGTCCCGCTACTGTGAAAGCGAAGCAGAGAGAGTAGAGGGGGAAGATCAGCTGATAAATTCCCATCCCTTCCGCACCGATAGCCCGGGAGAGGAATATTCTATAGAAAAACCCCATGATCCTGCTGAAAAATCCGGTGAGCGTGAGGATGAGCGCGCCCCGGATCAAAGTTTTGCCGTTTGACATAGGTTACTCCAGAGAATGGTTTTAACTATATATATTTTCGGACGGGGCTTGACAGAACAGGGAGTGGATGTTATAGTAACAATTGAAATCCGAGTAAAATACTAGGAATTAAGAAACAGGTGATTTTTATGAAACTATCCACAAAAGGAAGATATGGGCTGCGGGCTTTGCTGGATCTGGCTCTTCATAATGAGGAGGAGGCGGTATCCCTGCAGAGTATTGCGGAACGACAGAATATTTCCATGGGTTATCTGGAACAGCTGATGCGGCTTCTGAAAAAAGAAGGACTGGTGACCAGCGTGCGGGGAGCCGGAGGCGGATACCATCTGGCCAGAGAGGCATCAGAGATTTCGGTGGGGGATATTCTGCGGGCGCTGGAGGGGAGTCTTGATGCGGTTACCTGTCCCGGAAATGAGGGCGGAAGCGGATGTCAGGGCGCTGATCTTTGTGTTACCAGATTCGTGTGGAAAAGAATCAATGACAGTATAACGCAGGCGGTGGACACGATGATGCTGGAACATCTGGTGGAGGAGAGCCGCCGGCTGCAGAAGGAAAAGGGGCAGATTCCTGCCCAGATATGTGAAAATTAGGAGAGTGGAGATATGGAAAAAAAAGTGATCTACTTGGATAATGCGGCAACTACGAGGACAGCTCCTGAAGTAGTGGAAGCAATGCTTCCTTACTTTTCAGAACATTATGGAAATCCGTCCAGCATTTACGCGCTGGCCGGGGAAAGCAGAGAGGGCACAGACCGCGCCAGGGCTCAGATTGCTGCAGTCCTGAATGCGGAAGCGAAAGATATCTATTTTACAGCCGGAGGGACAGAGGCAGATAACTGGGCGCTGAAAGCGGCTTTTGAAGCTTACCGGGATAAGGGAAATCACATCATTACAACGAAGATCGAACATCATGCGATCCTGCATACCTGCGAATATCTGGAGAAACAGAGGGGGGCAAAGATCACGTATCTGGATGTGGATGAAAATGGTGTGGTGAAACTGGAAGATCTGGAAGCGGCAATCACGCCGGAGACCATTTTGATTTCTGTGATGTTTGCCAACAATGAAATTGGAACGATTCAGCCGATCCGGGAGATTGGAGCCATTGCCCGGGAACACGGCATTCTCTTTCATACAGATGCGGTGCAGGCTTTCGGACAGGTACCCATCGATGTGAAAGAAATGGGAATTGACATGCTCAGTTCCAGCGCCCACAAGATTAACGGGCCGAAGGGAATTGGTTTTCTGTATATCCGGAAAGGATTAAAGCTGCGTTCCTTTATCCACGGAGGCGCTCAGGAGAGAAAGCGCCGGGCGGGCACAGAAAATGTTCCGGGAATCGTAGGTTATGGTGCAGCTGCAAAGCGGGCGGCGGAAACGATGGAAGAACGGGCAGAGAAAGAGATTTCCCTGAGAGATCATATGATCAGGAGAATTCTTGCAGAAGTTCCCTACAGCCGTCTGAACGGTCATCCGGAGAAACGCCTTCCCAACAATGTGAATGTGTGTTTCCAGTTTGTGGAAGGAGAATCCCTTCTGATTCTTCTGGATATGGCCGGGATCTGTGCTTCCAGCGGCTCTGCCTGTACATCGGGATCCCTGGATCCTTCTCATGTATTGCTGGCGATTGGCCTTCCCCATGAGATCGCGCATGGATCGCTGAGACTGACGCTGGGTGAGGAAAGCACACTGGAAGAGGTGAATTATACCGTAGATAAGATTAAGGAGATCGTGGAGCGGATGCGGAGCATGTCCCCTCTTTATGAAGATTTTATCAAAAAGCAGAAATAAATTTCTTATTAGTTGGACAGAGTAAAGGAGAAAAAGCGAATGTACAGTGAAAAAGTAATGGATCATTTTGAGCATCCGAGAAATGTGGGAGAAATTGAGAATGCCAGCGGCGTAGGTACGGTGGGAAATGCCAAATGCGGCGATATTATGCGTATGTATCTGGATATTGATGAGAACGGAGTGATACAGGACTGTAAGTTTAAGACCTTTGGCTGCGGCGCGGCAGTTGCCACCAGCAGTATGGCGACAGAACTGGTGAAGGGAAAGACCGTACAGGAGGCGCTGCAGGTAACGAATAAGGCGGTTATGGAAGCGCTGGATGGACTTCCGGCAGTAAAGGTACACTGTTCTCTTCTGGCAGAAGAGGCGATCCATGCAGCTCTCTGGGACTATGCGGAAAAGAACGGCATTAAAATTGAGGGGCTGCAGAAACCCAAGTCAGACATCCACGAGGGTGAAGAAGACGAAGAGGAAGAATATTAAGATGAAGAAGGTTGTGATCGGGCTGTCCGGCGGAGTAGATTCCTCTGTGGCAGCCTGCCTTTTAAAAGAAGCGGGTTATGAGGTTCTGGGAGTTACGATGGAAACCTGGAGAGAAGAAGGAGAGGACTGCTCGGAACTGGCCAGAGATGCCGGGAAAGTGGCGGAATATCTGGGGATTTCTCATCAGGTAGTGGATTTTCGGGAAAAGTTTAAGTGTGCTGTGGTGGACCCTTTTATGGAAGCGTACCGCCGGGGGAAGACTCCGAATCCCTGTGTGATCTGCAACAGAAAAGTAAAATGGGAAGCGCTTTATTCCTATGCCCGCAGCCAGGGAGCCGATTATCTGGCTACCGGACATTATGCCAGGATTGCCCGGCTGGAAAATGGGCGGTATGCCCTGCGCACCTCGGCTACTGCGGCGAAAGATCAGACGTATGCGCTATATGGGCTGACACAGGAACAGTTGTCCCGCACGCTTATGCCAGTGGGGATCTATGAGAAAGATCAGATCCGGGCGATCGCCCGGGAAAAGGGAATTCCGGTGGCGGAAAAGCCGGACAGCCAGGAAATCTGTTTTATTCCGGATGATGACTATGTAGGGTTTCTGAGAAGAAACGGAGGCGGCGGGCTGACGCCCGGAGATTTTGTGACTGCGGATGGAAAAATCCTGGGGAAACACAAAGGAATTGCCTGTTACACCATCGGACAGCGGCGGGGACTTGAGCTTCCTATGGGGCATCGGGTTTTTGTGACCGGTATCTTACCGGAAAAAAATCAGATTGTGGTAGGAGAAAATGAAGAGCTGTTCCGCAGGGAAGTGCGGGCGGATCATATTAATTTTATGGCGGTTCCCGATCTGGAGAAGGAGATGGAAGCGGTGGGGAAGATCCGTTATAACCACCGGGGAAGTGCCTGCCGGATCAGGCGGACGGGGGAAGATGAACTGACGGCGGTTTTCGAGCAACCGCAGAGAGCTATTACACCGGGACAGGCTTTTGTATTTTACACAGCGGACGGTTATGTGGCGGGAGGGGGAACGATTCTATGATTTCGGACAGCCATCTGCACACTGCTTTTTCCACAGACAGCGATACTCCGGCCGAGCGGCAGATTGAGAAAGCAATTTCCCTGGGAATGCGTTCCGTGTGTATTACAGATCATATGGATATGGATTTCCCGGGAGGAGAATTCTGCCTGGATACGCCGGCTTATGTGGAACGGCTTGAATTTCTCCGGGAAAGATACCGGGATCAGATCGATCTGCGGCTGGGAGTGGAGCTGGGACTTCAGCTGCATCTTCCGGAAAGGATCGCTTCTTATACAGAAGCATATCCTTTTGATTTTGTTATCGGTTCCATGCACCTCCTTCACGGAAAGGATCCCTACGCGGGAGAACTTTTCCGGGAATGGGGGGATCGGCGTACGTATGGGGAATATTTTCGTGCCACTTTGGAAAATCTGAAAGTATGCAGGGGAATTCACACC
>URYM01000185.1 GCA_900552095.1 uncultured Blautia sp.
GATCTACACGCGTAAGATCGTCGGCAGCGTCAGATGTGTATAAGAGACAGTCTGCAGACTGAGCCAGCAGCTGCAGAGAGCAGAATCTCTGGAGGAGTTTATGGATCAGGTCGTGGGATTTTACCGTGATTTCGGAGTGGGAAAACTGGGGCTTCACAAGGCATTTCGGGTGGAACCGGGAGAAAATGGAAAGGCCTGCATTGTGCCCATTACCAATATTGCCCATGTGCGTCTGGATGATCTGGTGGGCTACGAGATCGCAAAGAAAAAACTGACGGAGAATACGGAGGCCTTTGTGGAGGGAAGACGGGCGAACAACTGCCTGCTGTTCGGCGATGCGGGCACAGGGAAATCTTCCAGCATAAAAGGGATCCTCAATCAGTATTATGACAGAGGGCTTCGGATCATTGAAATCTATAAACATCAGTTTCAATATCTTAATGATGTGATTGCCCAGATTAAAAACAGAAATTATAAGTTCATTATCTACATGGATGATCTGTCCTTTGAAGAATTTGAGATCGAGTATAAATATCTGAAGGCAGTGATCGAGGGAGGACTGGAGAAGAAGCCGGATAATATTCTGATTTATGCCACTTCCAACCGGCGTCATCTGATCAAAGAGAGTTTTGCGGATAAGGAGGGGCGCAGAGATACGCTTCATTCCTCCGATACGGTACAGGAAAAGCTTTCTCTGGTATCACGATTTGGCGTGACGATCTTCTTCTGCGCTCCGAATAAGAAGGAATTTCAGAATATTGTCAGAACTCTGGCCGAAAGGTACGGAGTCCGGATGGAGGAGCAGGAGCTGCTTCTGGAGGCGAATAAATGGGAGCTGAGCCACGGAGGCCTCTCCGGGCGGACCGCTCAGCAGTTTATCGATTATCTGCTGGGGCAGCAGAGATAAAAGCGGCAGGAGAAAAGGTGAGGTGCAGCGTATGCAGATAAGTACATTTGCAGCTATAGAGATAGGTTCTTACAGCATTAATATGGAAATCTTTGAGATTTCCAGAAAATACGGGATCCGTTCCATTGACCAGGTGCGGCGGAGGATGGAGCTGGGCAAAGATTCTTACGGTATGGGAAAGATCGGAAAGGAGCTGGTGGGTGAGCTCTGCCAGGTTCTGAAGGATTACTGTGAGATTATGAAAGGCTACCAGGTAAGCGGCTGCCGGGTCTGTGCCACCAGTGCCCTGCGGGAGGCGGAAAATGCGCTGATGATCCAGGAGAGGGTGTACCAGGCGACAGGTCTTGCCATTGATATTTTAAGCAACTCCGAGCAGCGGTTTCTTGGTTATAAATCGATCGCTCTCAGGGAAAATGATTTTCACAAGATCATCGAGAAAGGGACGGCGATTCTGGATGTGGGCGGAGGCAGCATACAGATTTCGCTGTTTGACAAGGATACGCTGGTTACCACACAGAATCTGAAGCTGGGAAGCCTGCGGGTGAGAGAGCGGCTGGCTCCGGTGGAGGCTTCCACGACTCACTACGAGGAACTGGTAGGGGAATTGATCCAGAATGAGCTGAACAGCTTTAAAAAGATTCATCTGAAGGATCGGAAGATTGAAAATGTGATTTTGGTGGGAGACTATTTTACAGACTGGATCATGGCGCACCGGTTCAGCCATAAAAGTGATCTGAGCCGCAACGTGAGCCGGGAGACTTTTCAGAAATGGTATGCGGAGGTGATCCATAAATCGCCTCTGGAGCTTGCCATGGCCATGGATGTGCCGCTGGAGTATGCGACTTTGATGGTTCCGGCTGCGATTATTTACAAACGGATGATCGAGGAGCTGGACGCTGTCACGATCTGGACGCCGGGAATCGAGCTGACAGACGGCATTGCCTATGACTATGCGGAGAAGGAGCAGATCATCAAGCCGGCGCATAATTTTGAAAATGATATTCTGATGGCGGCGCGGAATATCGGGAAGCGGTACGGAGTCAGCAAGGCTCATATTCTTCATCTGGACGAACTGGCCATGAAGATCTTCAACAGTATGAAGAAGATTCACGGTATGGGAGCCAGGGAACGTCTCCTCCTTCAGATCGCCATTCATCTTCATGACTGCGGGAAGTATATTTCTCTGAGCAATTATGCGGACTGTTCTTATCACATTATTATGTCCACAGAGATCATCGGGCTTTCCCACCGGGAGAGGAGTCTGATTGCCCATGTGGTGCGTTTTAATACCACCCGCTTTGCCCATTATCAGGAACTTTCCCAGACTTCGGAGATCAGTGAGGCAGATTATCTGCTGATTGCCAAGCTGACGGCGATCCTGCGTCTGGCCAACGCGCTGGACCGCAGCCATCTGCAGAAGATCACAGCAATGCGGGCAGCTGTCAGGGAAGAGAAGCTGTTTTTGTATCTGGAAACAAATCGGGATTTTACGCTGGAACAGGGACTTCTGGAAGATAAGCTGGATTTCTTTGAAGAAGTCTATAATATCCGTCCCATCTTGAAACTGAACAGGAAGCAGAGGTAAAAAGTATGAACTACAGTGAATATTTACAGCCCGGATATTACTGGAACCGGGAATTATCCTGGTTGGGATTTAACCAGAGGGTACTCAGTGAAGCGAAGGATAAGCAGCTGCCCTTATTTGAACGGCTGAAGTTTTTAAGTATTACCGCTTCCAACCTGGATGAGTTTTTTATGATCCGGGTGGCCTCTCTGCAGGATATGGTAAATGCGGATTATGCCCGGCCGGATCTGTCCGGCATGACGCCGAAGGAGCAGCTGAAGGCCATAAGCGGGGAGGCTCACAGCCTGGTACAGAGCCAGTACAGAACCTGGAAACAGTCTCTTCTGCCCAGACTCCGGGAGATCGGACTGGATGTGCTGGACAGCTGGAGGGATCTGGATGAAAGGCAGAAGGAGTTTGTGGACCGGTATTTTGAGGAAAATGTGTATCCGGTGGTGACTCCTATGGCCATGGATTCTTCCCGCCCGTTCCCCCTGATCCGCAATAAGAGTTTAAATATCGGTGCGCTGATCCGCAGAAAACCGGACCTTGAACTGCCCATCAAGCAGGGAATGGATAAAAAAGAACGGAAAAAAGAGAAGCTGGAATTTGCCACCGTGCAGGTGCCTGCAGTTCTTCCCCGGATCGTGGAGATCCCGGCAAAAGAGGAGGGACACCGGGCGGTGATCCTTCTTGAGGAGATCATCCAGAGGAATATGGAGCAGCTTTTCATGAGTTATGATGTGGTCTGTGCCCATCCGTACCGGGTTATGAGAAATGCAGATCTGACGATCGATGAGGACGAGGCGGAGGATCTGCTCCGGGAGATCCAGAAGTCTCTGAAACAGCGCCAGTGGGGAGAGGTGATCCGGCTGGAAGCAGATGCCGGCATGGATAAGCGGCTCCTGAAAATCTTAAAGAGCGAGTTTGATGTGGAAGAGGAAGACATTTACCGGATCGACGGCCCGCTGGATCTGACTTTTCTGATGAAAATGTACGGGATGAAGGGATTTGATGACTATAAGGCGCCCGCCTACAGACCGGCGCCTGTCCCGGCTCTTATGAATGACGATGACATTTTTGCCAATATAAGAAAAGGGGATATTCTGCTCCACCATCCTTATATGAGTTTTGACCCGGTGGTGGATTTTGTGAGGAAGGCGGCGAAGGATCCCGATGTTCTGGCTATCAAGCAGACGCTCTACCGGGTGAGCGGAAATTCGCCTATCATTGCAGCGCTGGCCCAGGCGGCGGAGAACGGCAAGCAGGTGTCTGTTCTGGTAGAATTAAAGGCCCGTTTTGATGAGGAGAATAATATCGTGTGGGCGAAGATGCTGGAGAAGGCGGGCTGCAATGTGATCTATGGCCTGCTGGGGCTTAAGACCCACAGCAAGATTACGCTGGTGGTACGCCGGGAGGAGACGGGGATCCGCCGCTATGTGCATCTGGGTACGGGAAATTATAACGATTCCACAGCAAAACTCTACACAGACTGCGGCCTTCTGACCTGCGATGCCCGGATCGGAGAGGATGCTACGGCGGTCTTCAATATGCTTTCCGGTTATTCCGAGCCAAGAACATGGAATAAACTGATCGTTGCTCCGCTCTGGATGCGCTCCCGTTTTCTTCACCTGATTGATATGGAGAGAGAG
>URYM01000186.1 GCA_900552095.1 uncultured Blautia sp.
AGATCTAGTACGGTCTCGTGGGCTCGGAGATGTGTATAAGAGACAGGAATGGAGAAAAGAAAAATGGCATATCAGGATCGTTACGGAGTCTATCTGGATGAGCTGAAAAGGGACATTGAGAAAGCCCGTCACTCTTCTGACTCTCTGGTATTTGGATTTACCAGCAATTATGATGTGGTGCTTCACTGGGATGTGGAGGTTTACAATGAAATTCTGAGGGAATACCTCAGAGAGGAACCGCGGATGGCGGAGGGTGATGTGATCGACTCCATGGAGAGCTTTGCCAGAATTACCAGTTATTACATGGTAAAAGGGCTGGGCGGCAGCATTGATGTGACAGACGTGGCGGTGTGTGAAAAACTTCAGCAGCTTTTTTCAGGAGAGGCAGCGTTGGGAGGAACCTGCGCACAGGGAGCGGCAGCACTGGCAGCCCTGGGGATTCCGGTCAATGTATGTCTGACAGACCGGTCGGAGGAAGTGTGCAGCCTTTTGGGAAGTCCGGAGGTTACTGGAATCGAAGGAGGCAGACGGGTACCGGTGCGGAAGATGAGTTCAGGAGAAGCGGCCGTTTACCACATCATTCTTCAGTTTCAAAAGGGTGATCTGATCTCGGTCAACGGAAAAGAGTATGAGATTCCATTGTCCAACCGGCTGATCCTCTTTTATGATATGGTGCATAAAAAGGTGGAGATCTCAGAGGAGTTTTTAGATTACTGGGACAGCCATGCCGGACAGGCGCTCGCTTATCTGATCTCGGGGTTTGACGCAATTACGGAAAAGCAGGTGATCCGGGAGAGGATGGAAGAACTGATTCCTCATCTGGAACGGATAAAGAAACAGAATCCGGAGGCTGTCCTCTATTTCGAGGGCGCTTACTATATGAATCATCAGGTAAAGGAATATATCTGTGACCGGATTGCTCCCTGGGCCGACATCTTCGGGATGAATGAGGAGGAGCTGGAAGTGCAAATGAAGAAAGAAGGAGAGGCTTTTGATAAAGAGGATCTTTCTTCTGTCTTACATGCGCTGCGCGTGCTGCTGCGGAAGTATCCGGTGTCCGGGATTGTGCTTCATACAAAAGATTATGCGATGTATTTTGGAACAGAGATTTCGGGAATAGAGATAGAAAAAGGACTGACCATGGGGAATCTGATGTCGGGGACAAGAGCCCGGCTGGGAAAATACGGAACTCTGGAAGAACTGGAAGAGAGCCGTAAGACCATGGCGCTGAGTACAGAGGGGCTCCGGTTTGAAGAAGAGCTGGAGGCGCTTGCGCCGGAAGAATACGCAAGGCTTGTTCCTTCCCGCTACCTGGAGCATCCCCGCTACACGATAGGGCTGGGAGATACTTTTGTGGCAGGAGTGAATACCTGTTTTATCCGGTAGCAAATCTGCAGAAACAAGCAGTTGGGAGGATGAAGATGGCATATCTGTGTGGGATTGATCTGGGAACATCCAGTTTGAAAACTTTGCTTATGGATGAGCAGGGAAGCGTAAAAGGGGTCTGTGCCAGATCCTATCAGTTCGCATCGCCCCGGGGCGGATTTGCAGAGCAGGATCCCCGGGAATGGTGGGAAGCCTGCTGCAGGACGGTGAGAGGAGTTCTGAAAGAAAGCGGAATTTCGGGCTCTGATGTGGCCGCGGTAAGCTTTTCCGGCCAGATGCACGGGGCGGTTCTGCTGGATGAAACGTACCAGGTAATCCGGCCGGCCATCCTTCACTGCGATGCCCGCTCGGGAGAGCAGGTAGAGCAGATGAAGGAAACGCTGGGAGAAGAGAGGGTACGCCAGTGGGTGATGAATCCGATTTATACAGGGTTTCTGCTCCCTTCCCTGCTGTGGGTAAGAGAGAATGAGCCGGAGAATTTCAGAAAGATCCGTCATGTCTGCCTTCCTAAGGACTATCTGAAGTTCAGAATGAGCGGAGAGTTATCTTCTGATTATTCGGATGCTTCAGCCACGCTGGCTTTTGATATTAAAAAGGGAGGATGGTCAGAGGAAATCCTGCAGGCTTTTGAGATTCCGGAAGAATTTTTTCCCGCCTGTTTTTATACGGCGGAGGCGGCCGGAGCAGTCTGCCGGGAAGCGGCAGAGGAGACGGGACTTTCCGAGCGAACCCTGGTGGTGGCAGGAGGCGGCGATCAGGTGATGCAGGGGATTGGAAACGGGGCGATCCGGACGGGGATGGCTACGGTCAATATCGGTTCCAGCGGACAGTTTTCTTTTCAGAGCGGCAGCCCTGTCACCAATGCGCAGCTGAACACTAATACGTTCTGTGGATATGAGAAAAACCGGTGGATTGTTATGGGAGCGATCATGAACGCGGGACTTTCTTTGAAGTGGATCAACCGTGTCCTGGGACAGAATGATTTTGAGGCCGTCAACCGGGTGGTGGAGCAGGTGAAGCCGGGAAGTGGAGGACTTCTTTTTCTTCCCTATCTCAATGGAGAGCGCACTCCCCATCTCAATCCGGATCTGAGCGGCGCCTTTCTGGGAATGAGTTTTGATACATCGCCTGCCAGCATGACGAGGGCGGTGATGGAAGGAGTATCGTTTGCCCTGTATCAGTGTATGGAGCTGTGTGAGGGGCTGGGGCTGAAAGCGGAAGAGCTGATCGCTTCCGGAGGCGGGGCAAGAAGCAAGCCCTGGCTTCAGATTCAGTCGGATATTTATAATATGCCTCTGAAAGTGGCAGATACAGAGGAACAGGCGGGACTGGGAGCGGCGATCGCCGCGGCCGTGGGAGCCGGAATTTACGCTTCCGTGGAAGAAGGATGCCGCCAGGCAGTTCATTATCAGGATTTTACCGTGATTCCAGATCCTGAAAACCACAGGATTTACCGGGAATATTATCAACTGTATAAGGAGGCTTATCAGGGAAGCAGGGAGGTATTGGAGAAGGTTACAAGGCTGGGAAGGAGCAGCTAAAAAGCAGAAAGTATAGAGGTGAGAACAGAGAAATGGCAAAAAATGAGTATATCTTGGAATGTGAGGGGATCTGCAAATCCTTTGGCGGAACACAGGCGTTAAAAGATGTGCAGCTGCACATCAGGCCCGGCGAGGTGCATGCGCTCCTGGGAGAAAACGGAGCGGGAAAATCAACCCTGATGAAAGCGATCATCGGCCTTCACAAGCCGGATGCGGGGACGATCACCTATATGGGAAAGCCATACTCGGTGAAAGGTCCGGCGGAAGCGCTGAAAGCCGGAATTTCCATGATCCATCAGGAGCTGAACCCGGAACCGTATCTGACGATCGCAGAGAGTATTTTCCTGAAGCGGGAAGATACAAAAGGAATTTTCCTGAATAAGAAAAAACAGAATCAGAGGGCGGAGGAGATTCTGAAAAAGTTTGATTTTCCTTACGGTCCCACCACGCTGATGAAGGAACTGACGCTGGCGCAGGTGCAGATGATTGAGATCATCAAAGCTGTGTCCTGCGATTCCAAAGTGATTATCATGGATGAGCCAACTTCTTCGCTGGACAGTGAAGAGACGGAACATTTATTTAAGACGATCCGGGAATTGAAGGAAAAAGGCGTAGCGATTATTTATATTTCTCACCGTATGGATGAGATTTTTGAGATCTGTGACTGTGTGTCCGTATTCAGGGACGGTACATATGTGAGCAGCCGGTCTATGGAGGGAGTTACAAGGGATGAGCTGATCTCCATGATGGTGGGCCGGGAAGTGAAAAATGTATTTCCCAAAGTGGACTGTGAGATCGGAGACGTGGTCTTCAAGGTGGAAGGTCTGACGGGAAAGGGATTTGAGAATATCAGTTTTGAAGTACATAAAGGAGAGATCCTCGGGCTTTCCGGTCTGGTGGGATCGGGAAGAAGCGAGACGATGCGGGCTATTTTCGGGCTGGATCCCATAGCCAGCGGAAAGATGTATCTGGAAGGAAAGGAGATTACAAACAAAAATCCCCGTGCAGCGATCAAAAAGGGAATCTGCATGGTGAATGAGGATCGTAAAAATTATGGTCTCTGTTTATTCCGTTCCATCCGGGAAAATATTTCCCTTCCGAATCTTCCGGAGAAACAGAAGGGTCTGCTGATCAATCAGAAAAGAGAAAAACAGGAATGTGAAGAGGTTGCCAGAAGCCTGACGGTGCAGGAAGCC
>URYM01000187.1 GCA_900552095.1 uncultured Blautia sp.
TTATTATTGAGAATAAACAGGCGATCGAGATGGCAAATATTTACAGCGGTATCTTAAGCGGAACGATGGATGCTTTTGCGTCGGTTATTTCCAATAACTTAAATATCGTGATGAAGTTTCTGGCTACCGTTACCATAGTAATGTCTATTCCGACGATGATCTTCAGCGCCTACGGAATGAATCTGGACAGCAGAGGGATGCCGTTTTCTGGAAGTCCCTGGGGATTCCTTTTTGTAATCTGTTTTTCCCTGCTTCTGTCCGGCATTGTGGCCCTGATCTTCAGGAAGAAGGATCTGTTTTAAACTGTTCTGATCCGGATTGAGAGATCTGTTTAAGCTAAAGGAGAGCGTATGAGTTTTTTAAACAAGATGCAGCGCAGGTTCGGGAGACATTCCATCGCCCATCTGACGCAGTATATCATTATCACTTATGTGATCGGCTACCTGCTGTATTATCTGGCGCCGCAGGCGTTAGTCTGGTTGAATTTGGAACCTTATCTGATTGTTCATGAATTTCAGATCTGGCGTCTGTTTACTTGGGTGCTGGTGCCGCCGGGAAGTCCGGACATTTTTACCATTATTATGCTGTTTTTCTACTATTCTATAGGAACCACGCTGGAGCGTACCTGGGGAGATTTCCTGTATAATGTATACATTTTCTTTGGTATGTTTATGACCGTGGTGGGGGCATTTATCCTGTTCCTTGTTGAACCGGGTCTTAGAATGGGAATCAGTGGATTAGGATTTACATTTTCCACCTACTATATCAGTCTGTCCATCTTCCTGGGGTTTGCCCTGACTTATCCGGATATGCAGGTACTGTTGTACTTTATCATTCCGCTTAAGATGAAATGGCTGGCGCTGGTGGATGTGGTTT
This sequence comes from uncultured Blautia sp., assembly GCA_900552095.1. Classification (GTDB taxonomy): domain Bacteria; phylum Bacillota; class Clostridia; order Lachnospirales; family Lachnospiraceae; genus Egerieimonas. Next base: position 877 of record URYM01000187.1, read on the forward strand.
ATCTGGCGATCAATCTGGTTCAGGGAAACTGGGCGACCCGGGTAGTGATCCTCTGTTCCCTTGCCAACGTGCTGGTATTCTTCTTTATGAGCAGGGATCTGAACCGGTTCCGGCCAAAAGAAGTTCACAGGAGAAAGACCTATGCCAGGGCAGTTCACGAAAGCCAGGCAAAGCCGGGGCAGGCACGCCACAAATGTGCGGTCTGCGGGCGCACAGAGCTGGATGATCCCACGCTGGAGTTTCGTTTCTGCTCCAAATGCAGCGGGAATTATGAATATTGCCAGGATCATTTGTTCACTCATGAACATGTAAAATAGAAAGGATTTACGAAGTATGAAGAAAACAAAAATTATCTGCACCATGGGACCAAACACGGACAACAGACAGATCATGTATGATCTGGTGAAAAATGGTATGGACGTTGCTCGGTTTAACTTTTCTCACGGTGATTACGAGGAGCAGAAAGCCAGAATGGATTTGTTAAAAGAAGTCCGCAGGGAATTAAAGCGTCCGGTGGCGATCCTCCTTGATACAAAGGGACCGGAGATCCGCACCGGCCTTCTGGAAGGCGGAGAAAAGGTAACCCTGCAGGCCGGAGAGACCTTTACGCTGACCAGCCGGGAAATCGTGGGAAATGATAAGATCTGCAGTCAGACATATGAGAGACTCTCTTCTGACGTAAAGCCGGGAAATTTTGTCCTGATCGATGACGGCCTGATCGCCCTTGAGGTGCAGGAGACAACAGATACAGATGTCATCTGCCGTGTAGTAAACGGCGGAGAGCTGGGTCAGAAAAAAGGAATCAATGTGCCCAATGTGGATGTGAAGCTGCCGGCGATCACGGAGAAGGACAAGGAAGATATTCTGTTTGGAATCAGCCAGGGCATTGATTATATTGCAGCTTCTTTTGTGCGTACCGGGGAAGCAGTGCGCGAGATCAAGGAACTTCTGAAGGCAAACGGCGGAGAGAAGATCAGTGTGATTGCCAAAGTGGAAAATGCGGAAGGCCTGAAGAACATTGATGAGATCATCCGGGAATCTGCCGGAGTTATGGTGGCCAGAGGAGACCTGGGAGTGGAGATCCCGCCGCAGGAAGTGCCTCATGTGCAGAAAACAATCATCCAGAAGTGCAACAGCCAGTACAAACCGGTTATCACGGCGACTCAGATGCTGGATTCCATGATCCGCAATCCCCGTCCTACCCGGGCGGAGGTAACCGATGTGGCAAATGCGATCTATGACGGAACGGATGCGATCATGCTCTCCGGAGAGACTGCTATGGGCAAGTATCCGGTGGAGGCGCTGCAGATGATGGTGTCGATCGCAGAGTCCACCGAGCCGTATCTGGACTATAAAGAATATATCGATGGATATAATTCTCTGGTGGGAAATGCAAATGTGGCCAGTGCTGTGGGAAAAGCGGCAGTGGAGACAGCGATCAATATCAAGGCGGCCTGCATTATTACTCCCACAGTATCGGGACAGACGGCCCGTCTGATCTCCAATTTCCGTCCCAAAATGCCGATTTATGCGGTATCTCCCAACAACTGGGCGCTGAGAAAGATGCAGCTTTACTGGGGGGTAACTCCGCTGGTGGGATATGAGGAGGACTCTACGGAAAACATTATTTCCCATGCAATGTATGTGGCAAAGAGGGATAAACTGGTGAAGAAAGGGGATCTGGTAGTATTTACTGCAGGAGACCCGGCTACCAATGTGGTGACGGGAGAGGGAGCCGTCACCAATATGATGCATGTTATTGAGGCAAAATAGAAGACACAAACGAGGAGAAGATTATGGAAAAGAAACCCTTTGTGACTCTGGAGAAGTTAAAGGAGATTACAAAAGAGATCCCCACCCCCTTTCATCTTTATGATGAGAGGGGAATCCGGGAGAATGCCAGGGCTTTAAAAGAGGCATTCGCCTGGAATCCCGGATTCCGGGAATACTTTGCAGTAAAAGCCTGCCCCAATCCCTATCTGATTCAGATCCTTCAGGAGTATGGCTGCGGCTGTGACTGTTCCTCTCTGACAGAGCTGATGCTGGCGCAGGCACTGGACTGCCGGGGAGAGCAGATCATGTTTTCTTCCAATGCCACGCCAGCGGAAGAATTTCAGTATGCCCACAGGGCAGGAGCGGTTATCAATCTGGATGATTTTACTCATATTGAGTTTCTGGAGAAGGCGATCGGTGAGATCCCTGAGACCATCAGCTGCCGGTTTAATCCGGGCGGTGTGTTTACGATCAGCAATGGGATTATGGACAATCCGGGAGATGCCAAATACGGCATGACCAGAGAACAGATTTTTCAGGCATTTAAGATCCTGAAAGAAAAGGGTGCGAAACATTTCGGCCTCCACGCGTTTCTGGCCAGCAATACAGTCACAAACGAGTATTATCCGATTCTGGCAAAGCAGCTGTTTGAGCTGGCAGTGGAACTGCAGAAGGAGACCGGCGCTCATGTGGCATTTGTAAATCTGTCCGGGGGGATCGGAATCCCCTATCGTCCGGATCAGGAACCCAATGATATCCGGGTGATCGGCGAGGGTGTGCGGAAGGTATATGAGGAAGTTTTAGTACCTGCCGGAATGGGCGATGTGGCGATCTATACGGAGCTGGGCCGTTTCATGATGGGACCCTACGGCTGCCTGGTGACAGAGGCGGTACATGAAAAACATACGTATAAAGAATATATCGGCTGTGATGCCTGCGCGGTGAACCTGATGCGCCCGGCCATGTACGGTGCCTACCATCACATTACTGTGATGGGAAAGGAGAATGAGCCCTGCGATCACAGGTATGATGTGACCGGATCTCTGTGTGAGAATAATGACAAGTTTGCGGTGGACCGCATGCTGCCGAAGATCGACCGGGGGGATCTTCTGGTGATCCATGATACCGGAGCCCATGGATTTGCCATGGGATATAACTATAACGGAAAACTGAAGTCAGCGGAGGTTCTGCTGAAAGAGGATGGAAGTTATCAGCTGATCCGGCGGGCTGAGACGCCGAGAGATTATTTTGCGACCTTTGACTGCTTCCCTGTCTATGAGAAGCTGTTTAAGGAAATATAAAAGCAGACATTTATCAAAATCAGAAAGAAAAGGCCTGTCTCTTATACACATCTCCGAGCTCACGAGACCGT
>URYM01000188.1 GCA_900552095.1 uncultured Blautia sp.
CGGTTCCCCTGTGGTAATCCACATCTTCTCCGTCAGTCGCCGGTCCCTGCTTTGTTATGAATTTAACATACCACTTTTTTGTCTTTTTGTCAATTCCCAACCGTGATTTTTGACGGTTTTTCAGCCCCCATTTTTTGAAATTCCTGGGCCGCAAACCAGACAGAGATCACCGCCGCTGCCAGGTCCGCCACCGGAGCTGCATACATGATCCCGTCGATTCCCATAAAATAAGGAAGCAGGAGCATCAGCGGCACCAGAAAAATCGTCTGCCTGGTCAGAGAAAGAAACACCCCTTTCCCCGCTTTTCCGATGGAGGTAAAAAAGTTGGATGTAATCGACTGAATTCCATTAAGAAAAGTAAAAAACAGATAGATCCGGAAAAATTTTTCCGCAAAATCAAAATAGGCGCTGTTCCCGTCCCCGAAGATCGCAATAATCTGTCTCGGACAGGTCTGAAAAAGGAAAAAGGCCACCGTAGAAACAGCGACCGCCGCACCGACTGCCTTCCGGTAGGTTTCCCGCACTCTCCCGAAATTCCCCGCTCCGTAATTGAAACCGATAATCGGCTGGATCCCCTGGGCAATCCCGATGACTACTGCAAAAAAGATCATATTTACCTTTGAAATAATTCCGGCACAGGCCAGAGGGATCTCGCTTCCGTAAGAGGACTGGCCGCCATAATATTTCAGCAGATTATTCATCAGGATCTGCACTACCATAATGGCAATCTGGTTGCAGAACGGTGATACGCCAAGAGACAGGATCGCTTTCCAGATCCTTGCTTTTGGAATCAGAAGCGAAAGCTTCAGTTCTACTGTCCTGAACCGGGTCAGATAAAAAAAGACCATCGCCGCCGAGATCACCTGACCGGCCACCGTAGCCCATGCTGCTCCCGCCATTCCCATGTGAAACTTAAAAATCAGAATCGGATCCAAAATCGTATTGATCACTGCGCCTGTCAGCGTACAGACCATAGAAAAGCGGGGGCTTCCATCCGCCCGCACCAGGTTGCTTCCCCCCGTGGTAAAGATCAGGAAGGGAAATCCCAGAGAAGTGATCCCCGTATAGGTAAGGGCGTACTCCAGCACCTTATCCGTAGCTCCAAAGGCAACCATCATAGGTTCCAGAAAAATTCTGGAAACAGCGCAAAGCACCGTCCCCAGGATCACCATCATCCCCAGCGCTCCTCCTGCAAAAGAAGCCGCCTCCTCTTTTTTCCCCCGCCCCATGGCCAGGTTAAAATTAGCCGCACCTCCGATTCCGCACAGAAGCGACAGTGCCGTACAGGTGATACTGAGAGGAAACGCCACATTGGTAGCTGCATTTCCATACACCCCCACACTCTGTCCAATAAAAAACTGATCTACGATATTGTAAAGAGAACTCACCAGCATGGCGATAATGCTGGGCACTGCAAATTTCAGCAGCAGGCTCCCCACCTTCTCTGTTCCTAACGGATTTTCTTTTGTCTCTTTCAATTTTGCTTTCCTCCGTTGTATTTTTTCTTTAATGTTTCTTCACATGAAAAACAGCTACTGATCTGGGGCGCATGAGAAACTCCCTGTCAATCCGTACTTCTTCCTCTTCCGGATAACAGTATCTCCCCTTTTCATCTCCCCAGGTATTCACACTCAGATACCAGAAACCCGCACAACGCACATCCGGCAGCGTGATCTGCACATCTTCCCAATAAGTGTTCACTGCCACATATACCATATCGTCCCTGCCCTTTTCCCTGTCATATCCGGCAAAACTGATGGCAAAGGTGCGGGCATCCGGCGCAATCGTGTGTTCTTCTCCATTCGTGCTGTGAGCATGGATTTTCCCCAGGCCGCAGACCGCATCCGGAAGCTTTTTCCGAATGATCGGATGATTTTTTCTGTACGCGATCATAAAACGGAAAAATTCAAACAAATCCCTGTTCTTTTCCAGAAGTGTCCAGTCCAGCCAGGATACCGGATTATCCTGACAGTATCCATTATTATTTCCATACTGTGTATTTCCGAATTCATCTCCCGCCAGAAACATAGGCGTTCCTCTGCTGCACATCAGAACAGCACAGGCATTGCGGATCATCCTGTAGCGAAGTTTCAGTACTTCCCCATCCTCCGTCTCCCCTTCCGCCCCGCAGTTCCAGCTGCGGTTGTCCTTGGCTCCATCCGTATTGTTCCATCCATTGGCCTCATTGTGCTTTTCGTTGTAGGAATAAAGATCATACAGTGTAAATCCGTCGTGGCAGGTAAAGAAATTAACACAGGAATTATACCCCGCATAATTTCCCCGGTAGTCGCCATCATTTCCTCCGTAAAGATCCCCTGAACCCGCAATGCTCCAGGCTGCAGTCACCGCCTGCCAGTTTTCTCCTTTTAAAAATCCCCGCAGCGCGTCCCGATATCTTCCGTTCCACTCCGCCCAGCGGCCCCCTGCCGGAAAACTTCCCACCTGATAAAGGCCTCCCGCATCCCAGGCCTCCGCGATCAGTTTCACATTTCCGAGAATCGGATCGCTGGCCAGACTTTCCAGGAGAGGCGGGTTATTCATGGGAGAACCATCCTCATTTCTTCCCAGAATGCTGGCAAGATCAAACCGGAACCCATCCACCCGATAACTGATCGTCCAGTACCGCAGACAGTCCAGAATCATCTGACGCACAATCGGATGATTGCAGTTTAACGTATTTCCACACCCGCTGAAATTGTAATAATACCCCTCCGGCGTCAGCATGTAATAAACTTTATTATCAAGACCTTTGAAACAGAAAGAGGGCCCCTGCTCATTTCCCTCCGCCGTATGATTAAACACCACATCCAGAATTACTTCCATGCCATTTTCGTGGAGTTCACGGATCAGTTCCTTAAGCTCTGTCCCTTCTCTTCCATACTCATCTGAAGCTGCATAACTTGTATTGGGCGCAAAAAAACTAACCGTATTATATCCCCAGTAATCCAGAAGATGACGGCCGTTTACCTCCCGGGAATTCATCATCTCATCAAATTCAAAAATCGGCATCAGTTCCACCGCATTGATCCCAAGCTCTTTCAGATAGGGAATCTTTTCCCGAAGGCCGTCAAACGTGCCTCCGTGCGCCACACCAGAAGAAGGATCTTTTGTAAATCCACGCACATGAAGTTCATAAATAATAAGATCGCTGAGTTCCTTCCTGGACTGCGGCATATCTCCCCAGTCAAAGGTATCTCTCACCACCCGGGCGTGATAACTGTTTTTGTTTTTTTCACCCCAGATCCGCTGTCCGGCCACAGCTCTGGCATAAGGATCCAAGATCACATTCTTCCTGTCAAACAGTAATCCTTTATCCGGCTCATTAGGTCCGTCAATCCGGTACGCATACTCAAATTCTTCCGCTTTCAGTCCAAATACCAGCATAGAATACACGTCACCGATCCGGTAAGCCTGAGGAAAAGGCAGAACAGCATACGGCTCACGCTCCCCTCTCCGGAACAGAAGAAGTTCGCAGCCGGTACCAAAATGGGTATGGATCGTGAAATTCACCCCGTATTGCAGAGCCATTGCCCCGTTAATCCCGAAAAGTCCCGGCCGTACCGGATAACCGGCGATCTCCCGGGTCGGCCGCAGCCATTCAAATGTACGTTCTGCTGTATGGGAATCATATAATTCCATGCCTCTTCCTCCTCATGTATATGCTTCTTTTTTTATTTTACAACGGATTTTTTTTCGGCACAATCCAAATTTTACATTTTCCCCAGCAAAAACTTGACAGTGCCCCTGGATTCTGCTATCCTTTCTGCCATCTGAAACTATCTTTTACTTCAGGAGGAAATTTTTATGAACTTACTTTCCGTATTTTTCATCGGCGTAGGTCTTTCCATGGACGCCTGCGCAGTATCTTTTGCAAAGGGAATCTGTCTGAAGGGAAATATGAAAAAGCATGCTTTCCAGCTGGCTTTTGCTTTTGGCTTTTTTCAGGCTCTGATGCCTCTCCTGGGACTGTCTCTTATACACATCTCCGAGCCCACGAGACCGTACTAGATCTC
>URYM01000189.1 GCA_900552095.1 uncultured Blautia sp.
GATCGGGAATTCCTGAAAAGCGGGCCGGTGGAAATGGCACCCACAGCCAGAGAACAGCTGTATACCCAGAGGTTTTATCTGTATCTGAGTCTCACAAAACCGGAGGAGGAACTTTACCTTTCTTACAGCAGAAGTACGGCTGGGGGAGAGGCGCTGATGCCGGCTTATCTGGTGGGAACGATCCGGCAGCTTTTTCCCGGACTGGAGCCGGAAACGGCCGGGGAGAAGGAGTGGCAGCCGGAATATCCTGCTCAGGGGATGGAGCTGCTGATCCGGGGAATGCGCCTGGCAGCCGGTGAGGAGCCGGATGAAAGGTGGAAGGAACTGTTTGCCTGGTATCTTCGGAGTCCAAAATACCGGGCGGTGACGGAGCAGATGCAAAAGGCGGCTTTTTATGACAGACCCGAAGATCATCTGGGGCGTCAGGCAGCGCATGCGCTCTATGGGACAACGCTGGTCAACAGTGCGACCAGGCTGGAGAAATTTGCGGCCTGCGCTTTTGCTCATTTTCTTCAGTATGGCCTGCAGCTTTCTGAGCGGGCGGTATATGAGTTTAAGCCGGCAGACATGGGAAATGTGATGCATCAGGCACTGGAGCGTTTTGCGGGGAATCTGCGCCGGGAAGGGATCAGATGGCAGGATCTGGATGAAGAAAAAAGGGAAGAGCTGGCAGACCGGAGCGTGGAGGAGATTATTCACGATTACGGAAATACGGTTCTTCACAGCACAGCCCGAAGAGAGTACCAGATCCGGCGGATCAAACGGATCTTAAAGAGGACGGTCTGGGCACTGCAGGAACAGCTGTGCCGGGGAGCGTTTGAGCCGGACGGCTTTGAGGTTTCCTTTTCTATGGAAGAAGATCTCCGGGCGGTGAATTTTGAACTGACTCCGGAAGAGCGGCTTAAACTGACCGGACGGATCGATCGCCTGGATATCTGCGAGGAAAAGGATAAAGTGCTGGTGAAGGTGATCGACTACAAGTCAGGCAATACATCCCTTGATCTGGTGGCGCTCTATCATGGCCTGCAGCTGCAGCTGGTGGTCTACCTGAATGCGGCGCTTGAGATGGAAGAGAGAAAGCATCCCGGTAAAAAGGCGGAGCCGGCAGGGATTTTTTATTACAGGATCCAGGATCCTGTCACCGGAGAAAAAGAGGGGGAGGAGGAAGAGGTACTCAGGCAGAGAATCTTAAGGGAACTGCGGGTCAATGGTCTGGTTCAGAGCAGCGGGGAAGTGATCGGAAGACTGGATACTGCCCTGGCTTCCGGAAAGGGGAATTCCTCTGTGATCCCTGTGTCCTACAATAAGGACGGCAGCCTCTCCAGGACCTCTTCTGTCCTTTCCCTGGAGCGTTTCGGACAGATTTCGGATTATGTGAATAAAAAGATCAGAGAACTGGGAAGCCGGATTCTCGCAGGGGAGGCGGATATGAACCCGTATCAGCTGAACCAGCAGCAGGCCTGTACTTTTTGTCCCTATAAAGGCGTGTGCGGTTTTGATGAACGGATCCCGGCGTTTACCAGGAGGAGGCTGAAGGCCTTTTCTGATGAAGAACTCTGGAAAGCGCTGGAAGAGGAGGTGGGAGTATGAGCGTAGCATGGACAGAAGAGCAGCAGCAGGTGATTGATCTGCAGGAGAGAAATATTCTGGTCAGTGCGGCCGCGGGATCGGGAAAAACCGCCGTTCTGGTGGAGAGGATCCTGCAGAAAATCGTAAGAAAAGAAAATCCGCTGGATATCGATCAGCTTCTGATCGTGACATTTACCCGGGCGGCAGCCGGGGAGATGCGGGAGCGGCTTTTAAAGGCACTGGAAGGGCGTCTGGCTGCGGAACCGGAAAATGAACATCTCCAGCGTCAGAGTGCACTGATCCACCATGCACAGATTACTACGATTGATGGATTCTGTGCCCATGTACTCCGCAATTATTTCCATACCATAGGTCTGGATCCCTCTTACCGGACTGCGGATGAGGGCGAATTGAAGCTTCTCAAAGCGGAAGTGGTGCAGGAGGTTCTGGAGGAAGCATACCGGGAGAATACACCGGAATTTGAACATTTCGCAGAGTGCTATGCCACGGGGAAGGATGATCTGGTGCTGGAAGAGATGATCCTGAGACTGCATGAATTTTCTATGAGTTATCCCTGGCCCGAAGAGTGGCTGGACACCTGCCGGGCGGCTTATGAGGCGGAGAGCTGGGAGGAGGCTGACAGATCTTCCTGGATGAAAAGCCTGCTGGAGGAGAGCGGCCGTCTGCTGGGGGAGGCTCTTGAAATCACGGAAGAAAGTCTGGCCATAAGCAGGGAGGCGGACGGTCCCTGGATGTATGAAGAGGCGCTCAAGCAGGATCAGCAGCTGATCGGGGAACTGCTGGGACAGAAGGATTACGGGGAGCGGGTAAGAAGTCTGGCTTCGCTGAAGTATGCCCGCCTGTCAGCAAAAAAAGATTCTTCTGTTTCAGAGCGGAAGAAGGAACAGGTTAAGGGAAACAGGGAACGGGTAAAAGAGATTTTGAAAATGCTGGCGGAAGAATTCTTTTACGAACCGGAGGACAGGGCACTTGCCCATATCCGAAACTGTGCGGAGCCGGTGCGTGTTCTCACGGAACTGACCAGGAGGTTTGGACAGCTTTTTACGGAAAAAAAGCGTCAGAAGAATCTGCTGGACTTTGGAGACATGGAGCATTTTGCCCTGGACATTCTGGTAAAAAAGGAAGGGGAGAAAATGATCCGGACTGCTGCTGCGGAAGAGTTTTCCGATCAGTTTGCAGAGATTCTGATTGATGAATATCAGGACAGCAATCTGGTGCAGGAACTGCTGCTTACCAGCGTTTCCCGGATCGGGCGGGGAGAGTACAATGTCTTTATGGTGGGGGATGTAAAACAGAGTATTTACCGTTTCCGGCTGGCCCGGCCCGAACTTTTTATGGAAAAGTATGATACGTATTCGCTGGAAAACGGAGAGAAGCAGAGGATTGATCTGCACCGGAATTTTCGGAGCCGGAAGGAAGTACTGGAGAGTGTGAATTATCTGTTTTCTCAGTTTATGGTGAGAGAGCTGGGAGGGGTGGAGTATGATGCGGATGCGGCGCTTTATCCCGGAGCTGAGTTTGCGCCTGTGGGAGGAGAAGAGGATCACACGACGGAGGTACTTCTTATTGAGAAGGATGGGGAACTTCTTCGGGAAGATCAGGAAGCGACGGCTGTGGAGCTGGAAGCCAGAGCCATCGGAAACAGGATCCGGCAGCTGGTAGGCCAGGAACCGGTCTGGGATAAGGAGCTGGGAGCCTACCGTCCGGCCAGGTATCGGGACTGTGTGATCCTGCTGCGGAGCATTTCCGGCGGGGGGGAAACCTTCGGGCGGGTGCTGCAGGGGATGGGAATTCCCTCTTACAGTGCATCAAGGACGGGATATTTTTCTGTTCCTGAGGTGGTGACAGTTTTGAATTATCTCCACATCTGCGACAATTCTCTGCAGGATATTCCCATGGCTTCCGTTTTGAGGTCTCCTTTCTGCGGCTGCAGTGCAGAAGAGATGGCCGATATCCGGATCTTTACGCCGGAAGGGAGCCTCTGTGAAGCGGTGCGCCGGTATGAAAGGCAGGGGGAAGAGCGGGCGCTTCGGGAAAAACTCCGGAATTTTCTTGAGCAGTATGACAGGATAAGAAGCAGGGTTCCCTGTACACCTATCCATCAGCTGATCCAGCAGCTTCTGGATGAGACCGGATATGGAAGAATTTCCGGGGCTATGCCTGCAGGAGAGCAGAGAAGTGCCAATCTGCAGATGCTGGTGGAAAAGGCAGTGGAATTCGAGAGTACCAGTTACCGGGGGCTTTTTAATTTTATCCGTTATATTGAACATCTGCAGAAGTATCAGGTGGATTTCGGGCAGGTCAATGTGGTGGGAGAGCAGGAAGATACGGTCCGGCTGATGACGATCCACAAGAGCAAGGGCTGTCTCTTATACACATCTCCGAGCCCACGAGACCGTACTAGATCTCG
>URYM01000190.1 GCA_900552095.1 uncultured Blautia sp.
ATGGAAAAAAACTTGCATTTGAAATTTTAAGTGTATAAAATACATTAGACGACTAAGTAAAGGAGGGACAGCTTTGGAATTTTGTAAGGAAAATAATACGGTGCAGTCTTATTTCATGAAAATCTCGCACACGTATTTTTCAAAATGCTTTTCCCAGATGGCAGAATACGGGATTCATCCCGGCCAGATGGCTCTTTTAAAACTTCTGTATGCCAGAAACGGACTGAAGCAGAGCGAGATCTGCAAAGCGCTGAATATCAAGCCGTCTACAGCGGCGGTATCGGTGAAGAGGCTGGAAAAGTCCGGATTGGTGGAACGCAGGCCGGATGAAAAAGACCAGAGAGTCAGCCGGGTCTATATCACGGAGCGGACGAGAGAAGCGGGGCTGCGGGTGTTTGAGCTTTTGATGGAAAATGAAAAAATGCTGCTTCAGGGATTTAACGAAACAGAAGTCTGCCTGCTGAAGCGATTTCTTCAGCAGATTCTGGATAATATGGAACTGCTGCCCGGAAAGGACGAAAAAATAAAACAGGAGGAAACGACAAGATTATGCTGAGACTTTTTCGACATTTAAAAGGGTCTTACCGGTATATCGTCTGCATTGTGCTGCTTTTGCTTCTGCAGGCAAACTGTGATCTGGCGCTGCCCAGCTATACTTCCAACATTGTAAATGTGGGAATTCAGCAAAAGGGAATCGAGGATGGGGTACCGGAAGAGATGCGGGAAGAAACCATGGAACATCTTCTGATTTTTATGGAGGAAGAAGATGGAGAAGCGGTAAAAAACAGCTATGAGCTGGAAGGCGGACTGTGGAAATTAAAGAAGATCACATCCCGGGAGAGAAAAGAGCTGGCAGAACTTCTCTCCGTGCCGGAAATGATCGTGACTGAATTTTCCGGAGAGGATGGAGAAGCGCAGAGCATACGAGAGGACATGGGACTTCCTGCAGATGCGGATCTGTTTGCTGTTTTTGGTCAGATTCCGAAGGAGCAGCTGTTCGCTCAGATGGGAGAACAGACAGAAAAACTGGAGGAGATGCCGGACACTATGGTGACCCAGAGTGCGGTGCTTTTTGTTCAGCAGGAGTATGAAGCGCAGGGGAAGGACTTGAATGATCTCCAGAACAGTTACATTTTTTCGGCGGGGGTTCAGATGCTGGGACTTGCCCTGATCACTATGATCGCGGCAATTTTGGTTACATTTCTTTCCTGCAGGCTGGCGGCTCTTCTGGGAAGAGAACTGCGCAATGAGATTTTTGGAAAGGTTATTTCCTTTTCCAGCAGTGAGATGAATCACTTTTCTACGGCTTCTCTGATTACCCGGAGTACGAATGACATTCAGCAGATCCAGCTGATGACAACTATGCTGTTCCGCATTGTGCTGTATGCGCCGATCCTCGGAATTGGCGGCGTGATCCGTGTTCTGAATACGGAGAGTTCTATGACCTGGATTCTGGCAGTGGCGGTAATTCTGATCCTTCTGGTGGTGATTGTGCTGTTTAAGGTTGCCATGCCCAGATTTCAGAAACTGCAGACTCTTATTGACCGGGTCAATCTGGTATCTCGTGAGATTCTGACCGGTATTCCGGTGATCCGGGCATTTTCCAGAGAAAAGAAGGAAGAAGAGCGGTTTGAGGACGCAAACCAGGATCTGACAAAGACCAACTTGTTTGTCAATCGGTGTATGACATTTATGATGCCGCTTATGATGCTGATCATGAATGCGATCACTGTTCTGATCGTATATACGGGAGCACATACCATTGACAGCGGAACGATGCAGGTGGGAGATATGATGGCATTTATTCAGTATGCAATGCAGATCATCATGTCCTTCCTTATGATTACGATGATTTCCATTATGCTTCCCAGAGCCAGAGTTTCTGCACAGCGGATCAATGAGGTACTGGACACGCATGTGGAGATTGAGAACCCGGAAGTACCAAAAAGGCCGCTGGAAGGGCGCAGGGGAGAACTGGAATTTAAAGATGTATCTTTTGCCTATCCGGGAGCGGAAGAAAAAGTTCTGGAACATATTTCGTTTACGGCGAAAAAGGGAGATACGGTAGCATTTATCGGAAGTACCGGAAGTGGAAAAAGTACGCTGGTGAATCTGATTCCCCGATTTTTTGACGTAACGGGGGGTGAGATTCTCCTGGACGGAACCGATATCCGGGAAATGGATCTGAAGGATCTGCGGGAGCGTCTGGGCTATGTTCCGCAGAAGGGAGTTTTGTTCTCTGGAACCATCGATTCTAACCTGAGATTCGGATGTGATGATGCGCCAGAAGAACAGATCCGAACGGCTGCTGAGATTGCGCAGGCGACAGAATTTATCGAGCAGAAACCGGAACGTTTTCAGTCTCACATTTCTCAGGGAGGAAGCAATGTATCCGGAGGGCAGAAACAGCGGCTTTCCATTGCCAGGGCTATTGCGAAAAATCCGGAACTCTATATTTTCGATGACAGCTTTTCTGCCCTTGATTTCAAGACGGATGCGGCGCTTAGAAAGGCTCTGAAAGCTTCTACGAAAGATGCGACCACTTTGATTGTGGCGCAGCGTATCAGCACGATCATCCACGCAGATCAGATCCTGGTACTGGATGAGGGACGGATTGCGGGAAAAGGAACCCATAAGGAACTTTTGAAAAACTGTGAAGTATATCGGCAGATTGCCACTTCTCAGCTGTCAGAGGAGGAATTAGATAATGAGTAATGAAACAGGAAAGCGTCCTCCCAGAGGTCCCATGGGAGGCCATGGACACGGAATGCGGGGCGGAGAAAAGGCGAAAGATTTCAGCGGAGCTATGAAAAAACTGCTGAAATACATGGAGCGGTATAAATTCCGCCTTCTGATCATGATTCTTTTTGCCGTAGCAGGTACCGTTTTTGCCATTGTAGGGCCGAGAATTCTGGGAAAAGCCACAACAGAACTTTTCTCCGGTCTGGTGGCTAAGGTGCAGGGAACAGGAGGAATTGACTTTGGAAAAATAGGCGCAATCCTCTTAAGCGTACTGGGACTGTATCTGATTTCGGCGCTGTTCTCCTTTATTCAGGGGTTTGTTATGACCGGGATCTCCAATGATGTAAGTTATTCTCTGCGCAGAGATATTTCTTCTAAGATCAACAGGATTCCGCTGAAATATTTTGAGAGCAGAACTTACGGTGAAGTTCTCTCCAGGATTACCAACGATGTGGACACACTGCAGCAGAGTCTGAATCAGAGCATTACCCAGTTGATCACATCGGTTACGACCCTGGTAGGAGTATTCTTTATGATGCTGTCTATCAATGTGTGGATGACGCTGGTTGCGCTTTTGATTCTTCCTGTGTCCATGATGATCATCGGACAGGTGATGAAACGTTCCCAGAAATATTTCCAGGCGCAGCAGAGCTTTCTGGGAGAGGTGAACGGTCAGGTAGAGGAAGTCTACAGCGGACACAATATCATTAAGGCTTTTAATAAAGAAGAGGATGTGGAGAAGACCTTTCAGGATACCAATGAAAAGCTTTATACTTCCGCGTGGAAGTCACAGTTTTTCTCCGGTATGATGATGCCGATCATGCAGTTTGTAGGAAATCTCGGGTATGTGATGGTGGCGATCCTGGGCGGCTACCTGACAATCCGGGGCAGTATTCAGGTGGGAGACATCCAGTCTTTCTTCCAGTATATCCGGAATTTTACCCAGCCGGTACAGCAGATCGCTCAGGTGACAAACCTTCTGCAGTCTTCAGCAGCGGCTTCTGAGCGGGTGTTTGAATTTTTGGAGGAGGAAGAAGAGGATCAGAAAGCGGATCACCCGGTTTCCATCGAGGGGATGGAGGGAAATGTGGACTTTTCCCATGTAAGCTTCGGCTACAATCCGGATAAGATTGTTATTCATGATTTTTCCGCAAGAGTAAAGGCGGGACAGAAGATTGCGATCGTAGGCCCTACCGGTGCGGGGAAGACAACCATGGTAAAACTGCTGCTGCGCTTTTATGACGTTAAC
>URYM01000191.1 GCA_900552095.1 uncultured Blautia sp.
GCGCTGGATCGTGCGGAACTTACCCTCTATGAGGGGGAGGTTCTGGGGCTTCTGGGTGAAAATGGGGCGGGGAAATCCACGCTTATGAATGTACTGGGCGGTATTTACAGGCCGGATGAGGGAACGATTTCCATAGATGGAAAGGAGGCTGTCATCCACAGTGTTCAGGACGCCCAGAAACTGGGAATCGCTTTTATCCATCAGGAGATCGCCCTGGTTCCTTATCTTTCAATAGCTGAAAATATCTTTCTGGGCAGGGAGAGAAAGACATCCGGCATGGTGGATAAAAGAAAAATGTATGCGGAGGCGCGTCAGTGGCTGGAAGTGGTGGGGCTGGATGTGAATCCGGCTACTATGGTCTGCCGCCTGTCCATTGGAAAGCAGCAGATGGTGGAAATTGCAAAAGCCTGCTCCCTTAATATGAAACTTTTGATTATGGATGAACCCACATCCTCGCTTTCTGAGAGGGAGGTAGAGTCGCTGTTTCAGATGATCCGGAGACTTCAGGAAAAGGGGATTGGAATTATTTATATTTCCCATAAGCTGTCTGAGATCTTTGCGATCACCGATCGGGTTTGTGTGATGAGAGATGGAAGTTACGTGGGAACGATCATTACAAAAGAGAGTACGGAAGGAGACCTGGTTTCCATGATGGTAGGCCGGGAACTGAATCATTATTATGTACGGACTTTCAACAAACCGGGGGAAGAAATCCTGAGAGTGGAGCATATCAATTCCGGCGGGCGGCTTAAAGACTGCAGTTTTTCGGTGAGAAAAGGGGAAATTCTGGGATTTTACGGACTGGTGGGAGCCGGGCGTTCCGAGCTTCTGAAAGCGGTTATGGGACTTTATCCCAAGGATTCGGGGAAGGTATATCTGAAAGGAGAAGAGATCTCCAGAATGTCCACGCTCAAAATTCAGGAGAGGGGGATGGCTCTTGTTCCGGAGAACAGAAAATTGGAAGGCCTGATCCTGAAGAATTCTATTGCCTTTAATATGAGTATATCCGTCCTGCCCTGTTTTATCCGCCATCTTCATGTGGATTATAAGAAGGAAAAGGAGATTGTAGATGGAGGAATCGCTTCCCTGGCGATTAAGACGCCTTCCCGGGACCAGAGGGCGGTGAATCTTTCCGGGGGAAATCAGCAGAAAGTAGTTTTGGCCAAATGGCTGGCGGCTGACCCGCAGGTACTGATTCTGGACGAACCGACCCGGGGGGTAGATGTGGGGGCAAAAGCGGAGATTTATAAGATTATCAATGAGCTGGCGGTCAGGGGAATCGCTGTCATTATGATTTCATCAGAGATGCCGGAGATTGTAAATATGTGTGACCGGATGCTGGTGATGAGTGAGGGAAGGATAAGGGGCGCGCTTGACCGGTCTGAGTTTGAACAGACGAAGATCCTGCATTACGCCATCGCGGAGGAGGTTTAGACATGAATGAGAGGCTGAGTAAATATGAAGATCATGTGATATTGGGACCGGTGGTGCGGTATCTGAAAGCGAACATGGGGATTTTGGCTGCTTTTTTGGTGCTTTGCGCGGTTTTGTCTGTGGTGGCGGATAATTTTGCCACGGTCAATAACTGGCTTACGATCATGAGAACAGTATCTACCACGGGATTTCTGGCAATTGGAGTGATGCTGGCCATTATGCTGGGAGGAATTGATCTGGTGGGAGGCGCCATGATCGCCTGCAGCGGCTGCCTTACGGTTGTCTGTATGGAGCGCTGGGGGCTTCCCATGGGGGTGGCGATCGCCCTGGGTCTGCTGGTGGGGATCGCGGTCGGATTTTTTAATGGAGTTGTGATTGCGTATACAGGTATCCACCCCTTTGTGGTGACGCTGGCAACCCAGAGTATCTTGCGGGGAGCGGCTTATCTGATCGCAGACGGCCAGCCGGTACCCCTTTATGCAAATACAGATTATCCAAAAATTGGAACGGGAATGCTGGGGATTATTCCGTATCCGATTATTTATATGCTGATCTTTTTCTTTCTGCAGTACCTGCTTCTGAATAAGACAAAAGCGGGGAGGTATATCTATGCAGTGGGGGGAAATGCCACGGCGGCGCAGTTTTCCGGAATTAATATTAAAAGAGTAAAGATTATGGTCTGGACGATCAGCGGGTTCCTGGCTTCTTTTGCGGGCATTGTCCTGTCTGCCAGACTGGCTTCCGGTCAGCCCAGCACTTCTGTGGGGGCGGAGACGGATGCGATTGCAGCCTGTGTGCTGGGAGGAACCAGCATGTACGGCGGTGTTGGATGCACAGGGGGCGTTCTGATCGGTGTTCTGGTGATCGGCGTGATCAGCAACGGACTGACACTTCTTCATGTGAATTCCAACTGGCAGTATGTGGCAAAGGGAATCATTATTCTGCTGGCTGTTTATGTGGATATGATCCGCCAGAACAAACAGCAGTCCAGAAGTGAGTAGCTGTAGAGAAACAGCAGGAGGGAAAAAGAATGTTAGTTAATATGAAAGAAATGCTGCAGGATGCAGAAAAACACAATTATGCCATTGGTTCTCTGAACACCCCCAATCTTGAAACACTCCGGGCGGTGATCGCAGCGGCAGAGGAACTGGGCTGTCCTGTTATTATTAATCATGCTCAGGGACATGAGCCGGTGGTTGCCATGGAGGTGATCGCGCCTCTGATGAAAATGTATGCGGAGCAGGCCAGGGTTCCGGTAGCTATGCACATCGATCACGGTCTGGATCTGAACTTTTGCATGAAGGCAGTGCGGGCCGGATTTACTTCGATCATGTGTGACAGGTCGGAATATCCGCTGGAGGAAAATATTGCGCTGACCCGTCAGTTTGTGGAACTGGTATCGCCCCTCGGGATTACGGTAGAGGCAGAGCTGGGAGCCATGCCCAACAATATGCCCTGTGAGGTTCCGGGGCAGGAGCAGTCAGATCTGAGTGACCTGTCGGTTTATTTTACAAAGGTGGATGAGGCAAAACAGTTTGCGGAAGAAACAGGCGTGGACGTACTGGCAGTCTCGGTGGGGACGGTTCATGGATTATACAAGGCGAAGTCAGATCTTGATATTGCCCGGATCGAGGCGATCCGAAAGGAGCTGGAGGGAACAGGAACGTATCTGGGGATGCATGGCTGTTCCGGGACAGAGCCGGATCAGGTAGTGGCAGCGGTAAATGCGGGAATCCGGAAAATTAATTATTTTACTGCCATGGATACGGAGGTCACACCGGCGATCCAGAAGATGATCGATGATTATGCAGGACGGCCGCTGAACTATTCTCTGATGGTCAACACAGCCATGGAAGAGCTGAAAAAGGGAGCAAAAAAAGCTCTGGAACTTTTTATGACCTGTAAAAAGTAAAAAGGCGGGAGGACGCGGGATGTACATAGGATTGGATGTGGGAACCTCCGGGACAAAAGCGGCTCTGATTGACCGGGAGGGCTGGGTAATATCTTCCTGTCAGGTGAGCTACAATTACAGTGACACGAGGGATGGAAGACGGGTGCTGGACGGGGAAGAGATCTGGAGGGCAGTCAAAATCTGTCTGGGAACCGCAGGGGCAGGCCGGCAGATACGGACGATTACGGTCGCCTCTCTGGGGGAAGCCGTTCTTCCGGTGGACCGGGAGGGAAGACCGCTGTACGGCTGTATTACCGGTACGGATCTGCGCGGCAGCGAGGAACTGGAAGAACTGGAGGCGTCTCTGGGAAGAAAAATGCTGACAGAAATTACGGGATTGAATTCCAGTTCTATGTACTCTGCGCTTAAGATTCTCTGGCTTCGGAAACATTGTCCCGGGATTTATGAAAAAGCCTGGAAATTCCTTACCGTTCAGGATTATGTAATCTATCGTCTCTGCGGCAGTCCGGTCTGCGATTATGGGATCGCTTCCCGTACGCTTCTCTTTGACGCGGATAAAAAGGCATGGTCAGAACAAATTTTAAGGAGTTCTCAAATTTCCAGAGAAAAATTGTCCTGTCCGGTTCCGGCGGG
>URYM01000192.1 GCA_900552095.1 uncultured Blautia sp.
TAGTACGGTCTCGTGGGCTCGGAGATGTGTATAAGAGACAGGATCTGCGGTTAATTTGGCTCCCATAGGGTAACCGCAGAAGAGTCCGAGAAGAAGGGCATAGGTTCCGGCAGGGGAAGTGCCGAAAAGCATGTTCCAGAGCCGGGGAAAGCGTCCGAAAAGCTTCTGGATTCCCCCTCCTGTCATAATAAAATTGGACAGGATCATAAAAGGAAGAAGCGAAGGGAGGACCGTTTCAGACCAGAGGGCAAGACCGGAGGCGGAAGCGGCAAATCCTTTTTCCGGTTCCAGCAGAAGGAAAAGGAAAAGGGAAACAACAAGAAGAAAGAGGATTTTACGTCTCATAAAAATCTCACAGCGACATTTTTTAACAGTATATGCCTTGCTTTTTGAAAATAGGTGTGTCATCATAGAGAGAAAGAAATTTTGGAGGACAGCAATGAGAAAATTAGAAGGATTGAAACCGGAAAGAGTATTCTATTATTTTGAGGAGATCTGCAAGATTCCGCACGGATCTGGAAACACGGAAGCGATCAGCAAATATCTGCAGGATTTTGCGGCAGAGCATAAACTGGAATGTAAAAGCGATGAAATCGGAAATGTGATTATTTCTAAACCGGGTTCTGCCGGACATGAGCAGGCAGCACCTGTGATCATCCAGGGACATATGGATATGGTTGCAGAGAAAACACCCGGCTCTGCCCATGACTTTACAAAGGATGGCCTGGATCTGGGGGTAGACGGAGACATGATCTTTGCAAAAGACACCACACTGGGCGGTGATGACGGAATTGCTGTAGCTTACTGCCTGGCAGTGCTGGAAGCGTCAGATATGGTGCATCCCCCTCTGGAAGTAGTGATCACCACGGATGAGGAAGTGGGAATGCTGGGAGCAGCAGTTCTTGACTACGGTGCATTAAAAGGACGCAGACTGATTAATATTGATTCTGAGGAAGAGGGCGTATTCTGTGTGGGATGTGCCGGCGGTTTAAGCGGAATCTGCAGCATCCCGGTTCAGTATATGGAAGCTTCCGGAATGAAATATACACTGACGATTACCGGATTAAAGGGCGGACATTCCGGTATCTGTATTGCCAACGGACTGGTAAATGCCAACTGTATGATGGGCCGGATCCTGCACAGCTTATCCGGACGGACAGAATTTTTTATCAGCGAACTGGAGGGCGGATTGAAAGATAATGCAATCCCGAGAGAGAGCCGGGCAGTCCTTCTGATGGATGAGAGTCAGGAAGCGGCTGTGCGGGAGTGGCTGGACAAAACACAGGCGGATCTGCGTCATGAATATCTGGGCACAGACGAGGGAATTACTCTGACGCTGGTGAAAGAAGGTGCTTCCACCGAACCGGTGCTTCATCCTGTGAGTATGGAAAAAGTGCTGTTCTTCCTGGTGCAGATGCCGGACGGCATTACCAAGAGAAGCGGAAGTATCCCCGGACTGGTGGAGACTTCCATGAATCTGGGCATTCTCCGTCTGACTCCGGATGCTCTGGAGGCATCGGGAAGCCTCAGAAGTGCCGTGGAGAGCGGAAAAGATGCTCTGGCAGAACGTCTGGAATATCTGACAGAGTTCCTGGGGGGAAGTTTTAAGCGGGAAGGAATGTATCCGGCCTGGGAGTACAAGGCAGATTCTCCCCTGCGTGACCTGATGGTGGAAACCTATACGGAACTGTTTGGAAAAGAACCGGTGGTAGAAATGATCCATGCAGGGCTGGAATGTGGATTGTTTTATGAGCGCATTCCCGGTATTGACTGTATCTCCTTTGGTCCTCAGATGCACAACGTACACACAGTCAGTGAACGGCTGTCCGTGTCTTCTGCAGAAAGGATGTGGAATTTCCTGACAGAGGTTCTGAAAAAATTAGCCTGAGAAGGGTATGCCGGCAGACAGTTCCGGGAGCTTCCTCCTGTCTGCCGTTTTTCATAAAAGATGTGCCTCCGGTTTTTCCGGTTCTAAGTTCTCTTGCCTGTGCATAGAATATAGACGGGAAAGGCCGGAGGAATTTTATGCGCAGAGAAAAAAGGATGCAAAGAAAAGGGAAACTAGAAGGGGGAATTTTGATTTTTCTTCTTCTGTTTTCCGGCCTTCTGCTGGGACAGATCCAGAGAAAGCTGGCGACAGAATGTTTTCCGGTCCCTGTACTGGAGTCCGAAGCCTTCCGGCAGCTGAAACTTTCACCGGAGAATTATGAAAAGCTGCTGGAGCGATGTGATGGGCAGAGGCAGCGGATGGGCAGGGAGACGGCCGCAGCCATGGTGGCTGCAGACTTTGATCTGAGTGAAAAAATGCTGCCGGATAAAGGACAGTGCGAACGGACAGAACGTCTGCTTCTGCGCTTTTGCGGGGAGGAGTACAGGAAACTGCAAGGTGCTTATCAGGCCCTTCTGGCAGAACAGCTGGTTTTCCCGATTCCGGAACGGGAAGGCGAAAAAGAAGAGATCGGATATGAAGACAGTTTTCTTGCGCCCAGAACTTATGGTGGAAACCGGTCTCATGAAGGAACCGATCTTTTCGGGGCAGTGGCTCTGAGGGGGTACTATCCCGTTCTTTCGGTATCAGAGGGAACTGTAGAACAGGTGGGCTGGCTGCCGCTTGGCGGGTATCGGATTGGCATCCGCCAGACACGGGGGGTGTACTATTACTATGCTCATCTGGATTCCTACGCCCGTAAATGGAAGGAAGGAGACACTGTTCAGGCGGGAGAACTCCTGGGATTTCTCGGTGACAGCGGATATGGAGAAGAGGGAACAAAAGGGCAGTTTCCGCCTCATCTGCATTTCGGCGTGTATCTTAAGACGGAAGAAAAGGAAGAGCTGTCGGTTGATCCCTACTGGCTGCTGAAGACAGCGGAAAAAAACAAAAGAAAATATGTCTATTAGAAGGGGCATCCGAAGCCTCCGCAATTCACACCCTTCGGGTGGACGCACTTCGTGCGATGTGGTATACTATACGGAAGATGGCTAGAACGTGAAGAAGTATAAAAGGAGCATCATTTATGGAAATACAATTGTGGCATGAGATACTCTGTCCGTATGAACTGGCAGTCCAGGAACTGGTGGTGAAATTCCGGCATCTGATAAAAGAACACCGGGAACTGGATCTGTATTCGCCTATCGAGCAGGTGACAGGACGGGTGAAAAGTGTGTCCAGTATTCTGGAAAAACTTCAGAGAAAGAAGATTCCTTTCGAGCGTCTGGAGGAAGAAGTCGAGGATATTGCCGGCATTCGGATCATCTGCCAGTTCGTGGAAGATATTGAAAAGGTAGCGGAACTGATCGCCGGCCGCAGTGATATGAAGATCAAAAGCGAAAAAGATTATATCCGGAATATGAAACCCAGCGGTTATCGCAGCTATCATCTGATTGTCTATTATACAGTGGAGACGCTGAAAGGTCCCAAACGTCTGCAGGTAGAACTGCAGATCCGGACGATGGCAATGGATTTCTGGGCGACCATCGAACATTCGCTTCAGTATAAATATAAGGCGAATATTCCGGAACATATCCGGCAGAGGCTCTCTGCGGCGGCAGATGCCATTATTTCTCTGGACAACGAAATGTCTTCTGTGAGAAATGAGATTATGGACGCACAGAATTCCTGCCAGTTCCAGAATAACCTGGTGGAGGATATTCTGCTGAATATTGAGAATTTATATAAACTTTCCAACAAGAGGGAAGTAGCTAAAATACAGGATGAGTTTTACCGCATTTATGCCACCAACGATATCAACCAGCTGAAACGTTTTCACCGGCAGCTGGATATTATTTCGGAGGGGTATCGGGCACAGGCGGTGACAACAGAAGAGGAAATAAAAGTATGAGACTGCCGGAGAACTATATCAGGGAGATGAAAGAACTTCTGGGCTGTCTCTTATACACATCTCCGAGCCCACGAGACCGTACTAGAT
>URYM01000193.1 GCA_900552095.1 uncultured Blautia sp.
TACGAGATCTAGTACGGTCTCGTGGGCTCGGAGATGTGTATAAGAGACAGACGTTTCCCTCTTCAAAAGCCAGCATGACTGCAGCAAATGTACCAATCAGGAATGTCCTCTGCGGGGAAGGAGCCGGAAGGTGATCCGTGTTTCCTGGGAAGGAAGGGAACTGGAACTGCCATTTCAGGAGGGAGAGAGTCTTCTGGAAATCCTGCGGCGGGGCGGGGTGATGATCTCCGCTCCCTGCGGGGGAAGCGGACGCTGCGGAAAATGTGCCGTCCGGGTGACGAGAGGGAGCCTTCCGGTCACGGAAGAAGACAGAAGATTTTTTTCAGAAGAAGAGCTGAACAGGGGGATGCGCCTGGCCTGCTGTGCCCGGCCGCAGGGGACATTGTATGTGGAACCGGCGGGAAAGGCGGAAAAGGATTTTGACGTGGTGGGCGAAACGGTTTCCCGGAAAGCCGGAGATACAAGTTACGGAATCGCCGTAGATCTGGGCACGACGACGCTGGCTCTGGCCCTGGTGGGAAGACAGAGCCAGGAAGTTAAGGCGGCCTGGGTCGGGGTGAATCCTCAGAGAAGTTACGGGGCGGATGTGATCGCCCGGATCCATGCTGCGGCAGAAGGGCGGGGCAGAGAACTTCAGGAAGTGATCCGACAGGCTTTAAGGAAGGGGATCCAGGCGCTCTTAACGGACGCGGGAGCAGAAAAAGAGCAGGTGGAGCGGATGGTGATCAGCGGGAATACAACGATGCAGCATTTGCTGATGGGATATCCCTGCGAGACCCTGGGGGCCGCGCCGTTTACGCCCTATGATATTCAGTTTCACGAGCTGACCTGCAGAGAAGTGCTGGGAGAGGAACTTCTGACCTGTCCGGTATGGCTGCTGCCGGGGATCTCCACTTATGTGGGGGGCGATATCGTTTCGGGCATTTTAAAGTGCGGGATGGATCAGTCGGATCAGATCCGTCTGCTTCTGGATCTGGGAACCAACGGAGAGATGGCTCTGGGCAGCAAAGACAGAATCCTTGTTACCTCCACAGCGGCGGGGCCTGCCTTTGAGGGCGGGAATATCAGCTGCGGAGTGGGCAGTATTCCCGGAGCGATCAGCAGTGTGACCATTGAAGGGGAACAGGCAGTCTGCCGGACGATCCGGGATAAGTATCCTCCGGTGGGGATCTGCGGAACGGGTGTGATTGAGACGGCGGCGGAGCTTTTGCGGGCCGGATGGATGGATGAAACGGGATATCTGGATGAAGAACGGTGGGAAGATGGTGTGGTGCTGGCGGAGAATGAGACGGGAAGTCCCATTGTGTTTACCCAGAAGGATATCCGGGAGATTCAGCTGGCCAAAGCGGCTGTGCGGGCCGGAATGGAAGTACTGCTGAGCCATTTTGGAACAGACTGGAAGCAGGTAGATGAAATCTGCCTGGCCGGCGGTTTTGGATTCCATGTGGATCTGGAAAAAATGATCGCTCTGGGGATGCTTCCGGAAGAGGCCCGGGGAAAAATAAAGGTACTGGGCAATACTTCCCTCCAGGGAGCTGTGGCCTGCCTTTTTCAGGAAGATGCCCGAGCAGGACTTGAGAAAATTGCAGCGATGGCGGAAGAAGTAAGCCTGGCAGAGGATAAGCAGTTTCAGGAAAAATATGTAGAGGAAATGTATTTCCCCGAAACAGGGCAGTAAATACTGTCACAGAGAACAGAAAGAGAGACCGGAGGCGCAGATCAGGTATAAGATCTGCGCCTCTGGTCTCTCTTTGGGAAATTATTGGAAAAACCGTCTTTTTATCTCCTCCACAGGCATTTCCTGTCCGGTCCAGAGGCGGAAGGCTTCAGCGCCCTGATAGAGAAGCATATACATTCCATTTAAAGTTTGGCAGCCCTGTTCTCTGGCCATCGCCAGAAGGCGGGTTTCTCTCGGCTCGTAGATGACATCCGCCACGGTGAGATGGGGATCCAGAAGAGAGGGATCCGTGATGAGAGAAGCTTCCGGATGGGGATGCATGCCTACGGAGGTGCCATTTAAAAGGAGCTGGCTCTTCTGGAGGGAATCCGAAAGAGCAGTCCGGTCTTCCTGCTCATGGAGGAAAGCCCGGCAGGAGGTGGAACGGTTTAAAGATTCCATAAGCAGAAGGGTGCGGTTCCAGAAACGGCTGGTGGGGCGGGCAAAAATATGGATCTCTTCTGCTCCGTCCAGTGCGGCCTGGGCACAGATGGAGGAGGCGGCGCCTCCGGATCCCATCACTGTGATGGTACTTCCCTTTACGGGGAACCCCGCCTCTTTCAGAGAGCGGATCATGCCGCAGCCGTCGGTATTGTGACCGGTAAGGCGTCCGTTTTCATTTATTACCGTATTGACGGCTCCTGTCAGGCGGGCGGCGGGGGAGAGTTCATCACAGAGCGGGAGGATCTTGTTTTTGTTGGGCATGGTCAGATTGAATCCGCGGATTTTACAGGCGACCAGTCCTTTTACCGCTTCTTCCAGGTGAAGTTCATCCACCTGGAAACAGAGATAGGCATAATCGAGTCCCAGGAGTTCAAAAGCGGTGTTGTGCATCTGCGGCGAAAGGCTGTGTGCTACGGGATCGCCCAGAAGTCCCAGAAATCCTGTCTTTCCTGTAATGGTATGTGTCATGGAAGAAATCCTCCTTTTTCGTCTGTTTTCTGACTTTAAGTTTACCATGGGCTTCTTGCTGTGTAAAGAAGGTCTGTGGTATACTGGGAAAAGAAAAAGGACAGACTGCAGGGAGGAAGAGGTATGCCGCATACATTAAAGATAAGAGAAACTGTGATTGGAGAGGGGATGCCGAAGATCTGTGTGCCTCTCACGGGGAAAACTGCCGAAGAAGTGCTGCATCAGGCGGAAGCTGCCGCTGCATCAGGCGCGGATCTGGTGGAATGGAGGGCAGACTGCATCGGGGAGCAGCAGGTTTTTGTACAGCCGGAGGAAACACTCGGTGCGCTGCGCAGGATCCTGGGAGAGTGCCCGCTTATTTTTACGGTACGTACCGGCCGGGAGGGCGGAAATCGGGAAATATCGACGGCAGATTATGCGGATCTTCTCCGGCGGGCAGCCGGAAGCGGCCTGGCGGATATGATCGATGTGGAGGTGGAGACAGCCGGAAATGAGGAGGAGGCAGGGCGGCTGATCCGGGAGATCCAAGAGACGGGTGCTTTCGTGCTGGCCTCCAATCATCATTTTGAGGGGACGCCTTCGGTGGAGGAGATGGCCGCCGTTCTGCTGAAGATGGAGAGAGAGGGCGCAGACATCCTCAAGATTGCAGTGATGCCGGAAAACAGCGCAGATGTGCTGGCACTCCTGCGGGTGACAGAGATGGTAAAGAAGCTGTCCGGCCGTCCGCTGGTCACCATGTCCATGGGACGGCTGGGACTGGTCAGCCGGCTGTCCGGGGAAGTGTTCGGGTCAGCCATTACCTTTGGAACGGTCGGGGAGGCCTCGGCGCCCGGACAGATTCCGCTGGAAAAACTCAGAGCTGTTCTCTCCCTCCTGCATGGAAGAGAAGCGTAAGAAAAATTGAAAATCAGGGCGGGAAGTGTCGAAAGGTTCTAAATTGCGACACTGTTCTTTTGACAAAAAACACACCCCCTATCGCCTATAATGGTACTTGCTGATTTCGGTAAGCAGATCCACGGGCGATAGGGGGTGTTTTGTGTCTTACGAAGTATTCCTGGATGTTTTGTTTGTGCGGAACCTGTTTATGGATTATCTGCTCATAAGGATCGTAAACCGGCTGATGAAAAGGAAAGTATCTGTGGCGGCTGGCCTGGCGGGAAGCGCCCTCGCTTCTCTTCTGGTCTGTTTCTGGCTTGTCCTGCCTGTGGGAGGAGGGGCGGTGCGCTTTCTTTTTCAGGCGGCGGCAGCGGCAGTTCTGGTACAGGCGGGATGCAGACCC
>URYM01000194.1 GCA_900552095.1 uncultured Blautia sp.
GAAATTCCTCCTATGAATCTATTATCCTCATTTTCTCTGGCTATTATATCAGAATGTAAAATAAAAGTACAGAACAAACCCGAATGTCTGTTCTGCACTTTTTCTTCTCATCCTTTTAAGAAAGTTCTGTCTCACTCCCGGTGAAAAGCTACCTTCTCCGTCTCTTCCATAAACTTTCTCACCTGTTCTTCTGATTTTACAGTCAGATGCGCCCCCAGTCCCTGAGAGTTCAGCGCTCCCACTGCACTGGCAAATTCCGCACATTCTTCCACCGGAAGCCCTTTCAGAAGGCAGTGTGTAAAGCCGGCCACAAAGTTGTCCCCACAGCCTGTCGTATCCACAGGGGTAATCTTGTAGGGATCCGTATAAAATCTTTTCTCTCTGTCCTTAAAGAAACATCCTTCTCCTCCCAGTTTGATCAGAACATGCTTGGCTCCGCGCTGAAGAAGCGCATCTGCCATCGCATCCGGATCTTTCTCGCCGGTCACATAACTGGCCTCCTCAAAACTCGGCATACAGTAATCCACATACGGATACAGAGAATCAAAATGGTGTGGCCCCAGCTTCTTTGTGTCAAACGTCATATCTGCAATTGTGACTGCTCCCGACTCCTTCGCGGTTTTAAAAATTTCCACAATTCCATTTTCATCTAATTCCCCTAAAATATAGAGACTTCCTGCCAGAACCGCCCGCGCCTGGGTAAATACGGAGAGATCAATATCCTTTCTCTGCAGAGAATCATTCTCCCCCGGTCCCAGGAAGAATGAATGCTCGCCGCTGGGCTTCACCACTACGATCACAGACATTGACCTGCAGTCATCCGGCCGGATCAGAAGATCCTGATTCACACCACAGCGCTCCAGATCTCCGCAGATCATATTTCCCACATCACCGCGGTCTACCCGCCCCAGAAGCGCCGCTGTATCTCCCAGCCGGGATAAGGCAGCTGCTTCATTTACTGCATCTCCTCCTCCTGCCATCAGCAGCTGATCCGCCATGTAAGTACTGATTCCAGAAGTCAGTGCTTCCTCCGGAATATTTGTCACCAGAATATCCTGCACAATCTGGCCGATACAAATGGCATCGTATTTCTTTTCCTGTCCTTTCATAATTTGTAATCCCCTTTACATTTGATACCCTTATTTTATCACCATGAAATAATATTTTCAATCCACCATTTATATGAAATATTTTTTTATATACAATTTTATTGAATCTTCCCCTTTCGTCATACAAAAAAAGTGCCGCAGAAGGAGTTTTCCCCGCTTTCGCCGTCCACCCTTCCGGACACTTTTTGCTCTTTATTCTACAATATATTCTCTGATACTGTGCAAAAACTCTTCACACCGCTCACTATGTACCAGCATCTCAATGGGCTGATTCAAATTCAGACTCAAAACACCCATAATCGACTTCGCATTGGTCAGATACCGGCCTGAGATCAGATCAATCTCAAAATCCTGCATTGCCACCAGGTTGACAAACTTTTTTACCTGTGCAATATCCTTCAAATGAATGGAAACCCTTTTCATATACTCCCGCCTCTATGCTAATTTATCAATGCCGGCCTGCACGTCCCTGCGGAACTGTTCCCAGGCCTGCTCATCCTCCACAAATGCTTTGGGACAGATTTTCCCGGTTACATCGTAATGGCGGATAACATCCGTACTCTGAAGATCAAACTTATGGCACAGCCAGGCAGTCAGTTCAACCAGCGAATCATAGGTCGCCTGATTATACCGGCCGCTCTCATCCGGATGACACGTCTCTATAGAAAGGGTATCCTCATTCCGCTCATTGGAAGCATAGGCAATCTCCCTGCTGGGAATACACTGGATAATCTCTCCCTTCAGCCCCACGATAAAATGACTGCTGGCATACGTCTGCCCGGAATCTTTTAACCCCTCAAAATAATTTCGATTGGCTTTCGCTGAACTGCCCGGATTCGCCGTATAATGGATCACGATTCCATTCACCTTCTCCAGCGGAATCTCCGGTCTGGAGTAGGGGTTTGGCGTAAGAAGTTCCACACTCATCTCCGGCGCATCCTCCCATCCTTCTTCCATCTGATCTTTCGCCGACGAAAAGAAAAATTTCCGACACAGAAAGAAAACAGCCAGCATCAGAAGCAGTACTGCCCCCGCCAGTAAGACACGATTGCGGTACACTCTCCGGCGCCTCTGTTCCCACGCTCTTCTTCTCTGTTCTCTCAGATCATAATCATTCATAGTACAGTACTCTCTTCAAATCAGAAGAAGCCTGAGGCTTTCTCTTATCATCTCCTCAGGCTCCCTTCTGTTTACTCGTCTACACTGTAGTTCGGTGCTTCTTTTGTAATGTGGATATCATGGGGATGAGACTCTTTCAGAGATGCCGCAGAAATCTTGATAAATTTCCCTGTCTCCTTTAAGGTTTCCACATCCTTGGCTCCGCAGTAACCCATTCCGGCCCGCAGGCCACCCAGCAGCTGGAATACGGTGTCTTCTACCATACCCTTGTAAGCTACCCGTCCTTCTACACCTTCCGGAACCAGTTTCTTGGCATCTGCCTGGAAATAGCGGTCCTTGCTTCCGTTCTCCATCGCTGCAATAGATCCCATACCACGGTATACCTTATATTTTCTTCCCTGATACAGCTCAAAGCTTCCCGGACTCTCATCACAGCCTGCAAAGATACTTCCCATCATACAGACATTGGCTCCCGCTGCGATTGCCTTTGTCACATCTCCGGAATATTTGATACCGCCGTCCGCAATGATCGGAATCCCGTACTCTTTTGCCACTTTATAACAGTCCATTACAGCTGTGATCTGAGGAACACCGATACCTGCCACAACACGGGTGGTACAGATAGATCCCGGTCCGATTCCCACCTTTACACCGTCGGCTCCGGCTTCGATCAGATCTCTGGTCGCTTCTCCGGTGGCCACATTTCCTGCAATCACCTGCAGATCCGGATATTTTGCCTTGATCTCCCGCAGTGTTTTGAAAATATTAGCGGAATGACCATGAGCAGAATCAATTACAATCACATCCACCCTCGCCTTCACCAGCGCATCTACACGGGCCATTACATTAGAAGTGATTCCCACTGCTGCACCGCAGAGCAGTCTGCCCTGCGCATCTTTTGCGGAGAGCGGATACTTGATCTGCTTCTCAATATCCTTGATCGTGATCAGGCCTTTCAGATTAAAGTCCTTATCTACAATAGGAAGCTTTTCTTTTCTGGCCTTGGCCAGAATGTGCTTGGCTTCCTCCAGGGTTACGCCTTCCTGCGCTGTGATCAGTCCATCGGAAGTCATAGAATCCTTAATCTTTTTGCTGAAGTCTTCTTCAAACTTCAGATCTCGGTTGGTGATAATACCTACCAGTTTCTTTCCTTCCGTAATCGGAACTCCGGAAATTCTGAACTTTGCCATCAATTCGTTGGCGTCTGCCAATGTATTCTCAGGAGATAAATAGAATGGGTCAGTAATTACACCGTTCTCTGAGCGTTTCACCTTGTCAACCTCATCGGCCTGTGCTTCAATACTCATATTTTTATGAATAATACCGATGCCTCCCTGACGCGCCATGGCGATCGCCATGCGGTGTTCTGTAACGGTATCCATTCCTGCACTCATCAGCGGAATGTTTAATTTAACTTTTTTGGTCAGATTTGTTGTAAGATCAACCTGATTCGGAATTACTTCTGAATATGCCGGCACCAGCAATACATCATCAAATGTTATTCCATCACCAATAATCGTACCCATCCTGCGTTTCCTCTCTTTCGATTTTGTGTTTGTCCCCTAGTTTATCAAAAATAAATCCCTGTGTCAATCCGCAATCAGTCCAAAAAGACTTTGCGGGGAGCCTTAAGCCTGTCTCTTATACACATCTGACGCTGCCGAC
>URYM01000195.1 GCA_900552095.1 uncultured Blautia sp.
TCTCGTGGGCTCGGAGATGTGTATAAGAGACAGGTTTTATACAGTATTTACATAATACAAAAAAATCTTCCGGAAATACAGAAGTATCTTATGAGCGGGATTTGAAAAAACTGGATCAATTTCTGCGGGAACAGGGGATTGATGATGTGACTCAGGTTACAGCTACAAATTTAAATTCTTATATGCTGTATATGGAGCGCAGGCGGTTCGCACCATCTACGGTGTCGCGCAGTGTGGCATCCATTCGGGCATTCTATCAGTATCTGGTCAAGATAAAAGAGATTTCAGAGAATCCTTCGGAGAGTCTGCATCCGCCGAAAGTTGAGAAGAAGATGCCGGAGATCCTTACTGTGGAGGAGGTGGATCTTCTGCTGGCTCAGCCGAAGGGGAATACGCCAAAAGGGATGCGGGACCGTGCTATGCTGGAACTTTTGTATGCCACAGGGATCCGGGTCAGTGAGCTGATTCATCTGGAACTGTCTGATGTGAATCTCCAGCTGGGATTTCTTACCTGCCGGGAAAGCGGCAGGGAGAGAATGGTTCCTTTTGGGAGTGTGGCAAAAAAAGCGCTTCAGGCTTATCTGACAGAAGCAAGACCGGGATTTGTGAAAGAAGAAGACTGTCCTCTGCTGTTTACCAATTGTTCGGGAAAAGTGATGAGCCGTCAGGGCTTTTGGAAGATTTTAAAAGGATATGCAGGGGCCGCAGGGATCCAGGCAGACATCACGCCTCACACGCTGCGGCATTCTTTTGCAGCGCATCTTCTGCAGAACGGGGCGGATCTTAAGAGTCTTCAGGAAATGCTGGGACACTCCGATATTTCTACCACGCAGATCTACGTGAAGGCGAGCGGCAATAAAATAAGGGATGTGTATACAAAGGCGCATCCCAGGAAATAGAAGGACGGGTTATGAGAGAACAGTTTTTAGAAAGCGGGCGCTTCCTGCTGGGGCAGTGGAAAAAATTTCTGATCGTGCTGGGACTTTTTCTTGCACTGTCAGTGGGGACTGCGGTAGTAATGACAGGACAGCCGGAGCAGGCAGAGCAGATGATTCAGACTATGCAGGAGAGTATGTCTCATGTGATAGATGAAGAGGGAAATATCCGGCTTTTTGAACTTTTTATCAATAATCTCTCAGTGGCAGGTCTGGGAGTGATTTTTGGATTTGTTCCATTTATCTGTTTCCCTCTGTATGTGGTTTTGACCAACAGTGTGGTGATGGGCGTGATGTTTGGGTATTATGCGGCGATTGCGTCGCAGCTCCCCTTTTCTCCCTGGAAGCTGATGACAGTGGGAATCCTGCCCCATGGAATCTTTGAGCTGGGGGCAATTTTTCTGAGCATTGCGCTGGGACTTGATCTCTGCATGAAGGTCAGCAAAAAGATTCTGGGAAGAGGAGAGAAAAGCCTGAAAGAGGAACTGACAGAGGTAGGATGGGCATTTGTCCTCTGGATCGTACCGCTCCTTCTGCTGGCGGCTGTGATTGAGTGTTACCTTACTCCGATGCTTATGAATCAGTTCCTGTAAAGAAATTTTGAGAGAAACCAGGGTATGGATAAAAAACAGCTGCAGATCTTTCAGTATTCCCGCGGGGCGGAGAAGGTGCTTAAAGATCTGCAGCTGCTTTTGGGTTTCCGGAGAAATCTGCGTCCTAACAGAGATCCGCGATCGTATAAACCAGTTCTCTGGATTCGTTCCATCCCAGACAGGGATCTGTGATGGATTTTCCGTAAATATGGGGCTGACAGCCGATTTTCTGACTGCCTGACTCGATATAGCTTTCGATCATTACGCCTTTGACCAGAGAGCAGATATCGGGAGAAACTTTGCGGCTGTGGAGGATCTCTTTTACGATCCGGGTCTGCTGCCGGTACTGCTTGCCGGAATTGGAATGATTGGCGTCCACGATGGCAGCAGGGTTTTTCAGGTTTCGCTCTCCATATTTTTCCAGGAGCAGCTGGAGATCCTCATAGTGATAATTGGGAATGGGACGGCCGTATTTATTGACGGCGCCCCGCAGTACGGTGTGAGTCAGAGGATTCCCATCTGTTTTTACTTCCCAGCCGCGGTAAATAAAATGATGTCCGCTCTGGCCGGCAACAACGGAATTGAGCATAACAGAGAAATCACCGCTGGTGGGATTTTTCATTCCGGTGGGAATTTCGATCCCGCTGACAACCAGCCGGTGCTGCTGATTTTCCACAGAGCGGGCCCCGATAGCGACATAGGAGAGAATGTCTGAGACGTAGCTCCAGTTTTCCGGATAGAGCATTTCATCTGCGGCGGTCAGTCCGGACTCGCGGATGGCCCGCATATGCATTTTCCGCATGGCGATCAGGCCGTGGAGAAGATCCGGTTTTCCTTCCGGATCAGGCTGGTGTACGATACCTTTATAGCCTTCTCCGGTGGTACGGGGCTTATTGGTATAGATCCGGGGAATGAGGATCAGACGGTCTGCCACTTCTTCCTGGAGGCGTGCCAGGCGGGATACGTAGTCACAGACAGAGTCCTCGTTGTCTGCAGAGCAGGGGCCGATGATAACCAGAAATTTATCGGATTCTCCGGTGAAAACACGGCGGATCTGTTCGTCCCGGCCGGATTTGACTGCGGCCAGATCAGGATCCAGGGGGTATTCCTCGCGAATCTGATCCGGAGTTGGAAGTTTTTCTTTGAATGTGAAGCTCATAGTAATTCCTCTGCTTTCTCTTAAAAAAATGTGTGCCGGAAATCTGCCGGCAATTTGATATAATTATTTTTTGTCGAGAACCCTGTGATTTTTCACAGGGAGATGAATCAGTTTCATGCTCCACAGCAGGTACAGATAGAAAAAGACCATTGCGCCCAGAGAGAGGGCAAGGGAGACAAAGGAGGGAAAAATCTGTCCGGCCAGACGGCAGACGGACAGTCCGATTCCGCCGCTTATGGACAGAGCGAAAACAGGAAGAAGGATCCAGTTCCATGAAGAAAAGGAAAACGGAACAATTCTGTGAAGCAGAAAAAAACTCAGAAAAGTGATTACAAGTTCACTGCACAGAAGACCCCACAGATAACCGGGGATTCCATATTTGGGGACAAGGAAAAATACAAAAAGAATACGTATTGTAAGTCCGGCAAGGTTCTGGAGGAAGCAAAAGGTGGTTTTGCCCAGCCCGTTTAAGATACTGGAAAGGGTTGCAGTCAGGTACAGGAAGGGGCAGATAAAAGAGAGCGTCCGGATAAAAATTCCGGCGTTTTCATTTCCAAAAAGGAGAAGGCCGGCTTCTCTGCCAAAAAAGAAAAAGGCTCCGGCGGAAAAAATTCCCAGGATCAGGCAGTACCTTATCGTGTTTTCCACAGTGAAGACGATCACTTTCTGATTGCCTTTGGCCTGTTCTTCTGCGACAGTGGGAAGCAGCATGAGGGAGACTGCGTTGGTGATCGCACAGGGGAAGAGGATCAGGGGCAGAGACATTCCGGTCAGGACTCCGTAAATGCTTAAGGCCGCGCTGGTGCTCAGGCCGAAGAGGAGGAGGCGGCCGGGGATTAATACAGATTCCAGGCTCTGCAGCAGGGTGAGCAGGATGCGGTTGGCACTCAGAGGAGCAGCCGGCAAAAGGAGCATCCGGGCGTAGGAGAGAGGATGTTCCAGATGAAACAAAACGTAAGCGTGCTTCTGGAAATCCAGCGATACAGCGATCAGGGAGACCAGAGCAGATACAGTCTCACCGGCAAGAATGCCAATGACGGCAAGGAGCGGGGTCACGGGAAGCCCCTGTTCTGTCAGAATCAGATAGACAAGTATGGAGGAGAGAATCCGGGCCAGCTGTTCCAGAAGCTGACAAAGAGAGGGAACCCCTGTTTTTTTGCGGGCATAGTACCAGGCGGAGAGACAGGCATGACCGGTTCCCAGAG
>URYM01000196.1 GCA_900552095.1 uncultured Blautia sp.
GACATTCCCTGCGCATTCACCTGACTCAGCAGGATCTGGCTGCTTCTTCCGGAATTTCCCGCCAGACAGTCACCACTCTGCTAAAGCATTGGAAAGATGCCGGTATTATCTCTTACCACCGGGGAAGTATTGAAATTCTGGATACCGATTCTCTGTTCTCTATTTTACTGGAAAGTGAAGAACAGATGTAAAATCCGGCCGGACTGTACGCCAAAAGCGCCTGTCCAGCCGGATTCTCTTTCCGCCTTATCTCATTCTCTATATAAAGCTTACCAGAATACTCACGATAAAAATGGAAATTCCGTTGCTGATCAGCATGGTTCCTATTCCCAGCACCGGTCCCAGCTGGCTTTTCAGCACTGCCTGCTCCATGGGATTTCCGCCCATAGCCGAATACCGCTCCACCAGAACTCCATTCACCGGAAATCCGGTTATACAGTTTACACACATCGCCATTCCCCGCCAGGGGCTCATGCCGAACCTTTTCCCCAGCAATGCGCCGCACAGCGCCATCACGGCAGTTCCCACCGCCATGCAGAGAAGCAGGGGAGGCAACAGTCCCAGAATGGCAAATACCGTGCCGTTCTTAATGGTAGTGGCCAGCGTATTGGCCATCAGGCCCATCAGGCCCAGAAGCAGCAGACCGTAGGAATCCGATTTGTACAGAGGCGCCTTGTCCATAAGCCCCAGATGCCCCAGAAGAAATCCCAGGATCAGCGCCGTCATATTCACGTTCAGATCCAGGCCGAACTGGCCATTTACCCAGTCCACAGCCATCCGGTTTACAAAAGACACCGTCATAATAATACCCAGATAATAGGCCGTCGTCTTAAACCGGGCAGGAATCCGTCCCACCAGACCGCCCTGTACCTCTTCCTTCGGCGGCCCTGCCGGCGGTTTAATCTCTCCCCGGTGAAGGCGGTCGAGGATCAGCGCTGACTCCCGCTTCAGTGCAAAACAGCAGAGGGGGACGGAAAAAAGTCCCTGAAACATAAAAATCAGCCAGGGAAACACCGACACTCTGGGCGCAGTCTCCACCACCCACCGGGATGCAATGGCGCAGGAAGCGCCCCCTCCCACGATGGATCCAGGCGCCAGAAGAGAAAGTTCCTTTCCGATCACCGGACGCAGACCGAAGCAGACAACCAGAAAGAGGATCAGGGTGGAAATCAGGCAGAGCGCCGCCCCTTTCTTCTGCACTCGCAGAAAAGCTGTGCTGATCATCGTTCCCGAGTGGATGACCAGTACGTTAAAAGCGATCGTTCCCACCGCAATCATGTTGGAACTCAAGATCATATCGTCAGGGAACCAGTGCATTCCAAAACAAAGAATAAACACGCCTCCCATCAGAAGCGGCATTGGAACATAGGATTTCAAAAGGGAAGACAGAGCCTGTGTCGCAAAAATAATCAGCACAAAAATCAGGAAACTCTGTTCAAAGGTCCAGGTATAGGATGCGCCCATAACATTTTCCTCCTCTGCATTTTTCATTTTATCATATCAGATCTCCCCTCCTTTTGTCCGTCACATGAATGACAGATTTCCTGTTGACAATAAATTTCATTTTGTTATAAAATAGTTTTGGATGACCTGGCATCTTGGCTCAAGGACATCCTTTTTCTATGCAAATGAAGCGAAAGGAGTTTATTATCATGTCATCAGAAGTACAACAGGAAAACAAAATGGGTGTTCTGCCTGTACCCAAACTGCTTTTTCAGATGGCGCTTCCAGTCATCATTTCCATGCTGGTTCAGGCCCTGTACAATGTAGTAGACAGTATGTTCGTGGCGCGGATCAACGAAAATGCCCTTACCGCCGTATCTCTGGTCTTCCCGGTGCAGAATCTGCTGATCGCCGTCTCCGCCGGAACGGGAGTCGGTATCAACGCCCTTCTGTCCCGCTGCCTGGGCGCCCGGGAATTCAAACGTGCCAACGCCGCAGCCTTAAACGGTATCTTTCTGGCTATCCTCAGTTCTCTGGTGTTCGCCGTTGTGGGTGTTCTGGCCGCAGATCCCTTCTTCACCTTCCAGACCACCGATCCGGAAATCCATAAGTTCGGCGTTCAATATATGGTTGTCATCTGCGCTCTCTGCGTGGGTATTTTTATGCAGATCACCTTTGAGCGTCTGCTTCAGTCCACGGGAAAAACCCTGTTCATCATGATTTCTCAGGGAACCGGCGCGATCATCAACATTATCTTTGACCCAATCCTGATCTTTGGACTGTTTGGTTTCCCGAAAATGGGAGTGATTGGAGCCGCGGTCGCCACCGTAGCCGGACAGCTGTGCGGTATGCTTCTGGGACTGATCTTCAATCTGAAATTCAACCGCGAACTCCATTTAAGGCTGAAGGGCTTCCGCCCGGATCTCTCCATCATAAAGGGGATCTATGTCGTTGGAATTCCTTCTATTATCATGCAGGCAATCGGCTCTGTGATGACCTTCGGCATGAACAAAATCCTCATGCAGTTTACCTCCACGGCGGCCGCAGTCTTCGGCGTCTATTTCAAGCTGAACAGCTTTGTATTTATGCCCATCTTCGGACTGAACAATGCCATGGTTCCCATCGTCGCCTATAACTACGGAGCCCGCCAGAAAAAGAGGATCACCCATACCGTGCGTCTCAGCATCATTACTGCTATCTGTTTCATGCTGGCCGGCGTCGCCTGTTTCCTCTTTATTCCCGGTACACTTCTGGGAATCTTCGATGCTTCGGAAAACATGCTGTCCATCGGTATCCCGGCTTTGCGGATCATCTGTATCAGCTTCTTCTTCGCCGGCCCCAGCATTATTTTAAGTTCCGTCTTCCAGGCGCTGGGAAATGGACTCTACAGCCTGTGGGTATCTTTCGCCCGTCAGATCGTGATTATCCTGCCGGCCGCCTATCTTCTGGCAAAATTCTCCGGCCTTAGCGCCGTATGGTGGTCCATCCCCATCGCCGAGGCCATCTCTCTGGTTCTGACACTTCTTCTGTTCCGGAGGATCTGCCGGACAAAACTGGATCGTCTGTAGTTTTCAACGATTCCCGTTATCCGATTCACTCAGAAAGGCGAGGCCGCTTTGCATGGTTA
The DNA here is from genome assembly GCA_900552095.1 of uncultured Blautia sp. Classification (GTDB taxonomy): domain Bacteria; phylum Bacillota; class Clostridia; order Lachnospirales; family Lachnospiraceae; genus Egerieimonas. The sequence goes on from URYM01000196.1 coordinate 3,071, forward strand.
TTTTCATGCAAAGCGGCCTCCCCCTTTTCAGAATCCAATCCTATTCCACAATGACTGCTGTTCCGCTGGCCGTCACCATAAGCATTCCGTTGTCTGATCCCAAAACCTCATAATCAATATCAACGCCTACAACTGCATTTGCGCCCAGCAGCTCTGCCCGCGCTTCCATTTCCCACACCGCATTCTGCCTTGCCTGAATCAGCTCTTCTTCATAGCTTTCCGAGCGTCCGCCGAAGAAGTTGCTGAACGAAGCTGCCAGATCTTTCATAAAATTAACACCGGAAATCACCTCTCCAAAGACAATCCCCTTATACTCTGTAATTCTTTTCCCCTCGATGTTCTGTGTGGTCGTACTGATCATATAATTGTCCCTCCTCTTCACTTTTTCCATATTCATATTATAGCAGTTCCCCATATCCGTCACAACAAAATCCTTGTCTCCTTCCACCCAAAAACCCCGCGGACACCTTACCGGCATCCGCGGGGCTTTTTCTGCTGATCTAAAGATCAGACAAACTGATTCTGTTTTCTGTCGTAACTGTAATCTATCTCTTCCAGCTTTTTTTCCAGCTCTCCCTGCTCCACATCCAGACTCCGGCAGAGTTCCTCCAGCGTCTCATAATGATCCCGCAGCTGAGTATTGACGTAACTCAAAAGCATCACCGGATCTTTTGGTATCATACCTTTCTCCTTCCTGTCAGTGCGCCGTCTTCCAGATCGATGAGGATCTCATCCCCGGCCCGCACCTGTCCGGAAAGGATCAGCCGGGCTGCCAGCGTCTCTACATGTTTCTGTACATATC
>URYM01000197.1 GCA_900552095.1 uncultured Blautia sp.
TATAAGAGACAGGTATCTGGCTGGTGCCCCTGATGTATGTCTTTTTGAACAATGAGACAAAATTTAAGAAAAATCTGGCTGTAGGTGTGACGATCCCCTACAGCGGAAGGACCGATCCCGAGGTGTGCCGTCTTCTGGAACAGTTCAGAAAAAGATTAAAAGCCACCTGTCTGGGGCTTGTGCTGCTGGCGCTTTGCTGCCTGCCGTTCCGGGATTTTGGCGTATCTATGACGCTGTTTTTAATCTGGGTTGATCTGGTCATGGTCTGCCCTCACATTCCCTATGTCATATGTAATCAGAAGTTAAAAGAACTGAAGATCCGGAGGGGATGGAAGGCGTTCTGCCGGGAGGAGACGGAGGTGAACCTGCCTGACGCCGGGGAGAAGAAAAAATGGCTGTCTCCGGTATCTTTTTTGCTGCCGTTTCTGTGCAGCCTGATTCCGCTGATCCCGGGGCGGGAACTCTGGGTGTTCTATGGCTTAAATGGCTGCTGTATCCTGCTTTTCTGGGGAATCTACCGGTGGATGTACCGCAGCAAAGCGGAGGCAGTGGATGAAAATGTGGAGCTGACAGAAGCGCTGACCGGAATAAGGAGATACAACTGGGGAAAATGCTGGATGATCTGTGCCTGGTGCATGGCGGCTTTGAATCTGGGCATGTGGCTGACAGAGGGTTATTTCTGGCTGAACCTTCTGGTTACCCTGGGGATCAGTATTCTTATGGTGATGGCGGTGATCCGGGGGGAGATGCGGGTACGCCGTCTGCAGGAAGAACTGACGCAGGAGAGTGGAAGAGGTTTTTATGTGGATGAGGATGACAAGTGGATCTGGGGACTTTTCTATTATGATCCTTATGACAGCAATCTTCTGGTAAATGACCGGGTCGGCATGAACGTCTCTTTTAATCTGGCAAAAAGGACGGGAAAGATTATTATGGGAATCCTTGTGATCCTGCTGCTCGGCATGCCGTTTTTGGGCGTGTGGCTCTCACAGGAAGAGAAGGCGCCGGTCACACTGAACTATTCAGAGGAAGTGCTTACAGGGGGACACAGCCATACAAGCTATGAGATCCCCCTGGACGAGATTGAGAAGATAGAGCTGGTGGAGGAGGAGCCACGGATCAAAAAGATTTCCGGCACAGGCATGGACTCTGTAAAAAAAGGGAATTACAGAAGTCAGGACTGGGGAAAGCTGAAAGTCTGTATCGATCCGCGCACCGGTCCCTGGCTGCTGGTGGAGACAAAGGATGGAAGCCTGTATCTTTTTGGAAGCAGCAAAGAGGGAGAGACAGAACGAATTTATAAGGAGTATGAAGATGGAAGGGATTAGAGAACGATTTGAGATAAGACCAATTTGGCAGGAGGAGGCAGAAGAAGCAGCAGAGATCGAACGGCTCTGCTTCCCTCCCACAGAAGCCTGCACCCGGGAAATGATGGTGCAGAGAGTAAGGAAAGCGCCGGAACTTTTTTTGGTGGCAGTGGAGAAAGAGACCGGGAAAATAGCCGGATTTCTGAACGGCCTGGCTACAGGAGAGCGTGTGTTCCGGGATGCGTTTTTTACAGATCCCGGCCTTTATGAGCCGGAAGGAGAGAATGTTATGCTGCTGGGATTGGATGTTCTGCCGGAATACCGGAGACAGGGGCTGGCCCGGGAGCTGATGAGCACCTATGCCCGAAGAGAGAAGGAAAAGGGGAGGAAGAATCTGATCCTGACCTGTCTGGATGGGAAGGTGGCCATGTATCAGAAGATGGGATTTACAGATCTGGGCCGGTCCTCTTCCGTCTGGGGCGGTGAGGTTTGGCATGAAATGATACGGAAATTGTAATTTCCAGTTGAATTTTACTGCGGGAGGAGGTATATTAAAAGACGAAGAAGAGTTAGATGAGACTAATAGATAAGGAGGGGACAGGCTTGACTCTGAAAGAAATAGAAATAGGAAAGACAGCCAGAGTACTTTCTGTGGGAGGCAGCGGATCTCTGCGTCAGCATTTTCTCGATATGGGACTGATTCAGGGAGCTGAGGTTACGGTAATAAAATATGCGCCCATGGGAGATCCCATTGAATTAAAAATACACGGTTATGAGCTGACCCTTCGTCTGGAAGATGCGGAAAAAATCCAGGTGGAGGAAATAAGCGGGGAGACGCAGGGAAAAAAGAGAGAAAAGAGAATTCAGAAAGCGCTCCATCCCGGATATGGGGAGGGCGGAAAATTTCATGAAAAGAAGGAGGAGACTCCGCTTCCGGAGGATGAGATTCTTACCTTTGCCCTGGTGGGAAATCAGAACTGCGGAAAGACAACGCTGTTTAATCAGCTGACAGGTTCCAACCAGCATGTGGGAAATTTTCCCGGCGTGACGGTAGACCGGAAGGACGGTGTAATCAGAGGATATAAGAATACGCGGATTACAGATCTTCCGGGTATCTATTCTATGTCGCCCTACAGCAGCGAGGAGATTGTGACCCGTGAATTTCTGCTCCGGGAGAGGCCAAAGGGAATCATCAATATTGTGGATGCTACGAATATGGAGAGAAACCTTTATCTGACGATGCAGCTGATGGAGCTAAACATGCCCATGGTAGTAGCTCTGAATATGATGGATGAACTGAGGGAAAACGGAGGATCTGTCCTGGTCAACGAGATGGAGGCTTTCCTGAAAGTGCCGGTGGTTCCTATTTCCGCTGCGAAGGGGGAGGGAATTGAAGAGCTGGTAAAGCATGCGATTCATGTGGCCAAATATCAGGAAGGACCGGATGAGACGGATTTCTGTGCGGACAAAGAGAGCGGGATCCACAGAGGACTCCATGCAGTCATGCATTTGATTGACGATCATGCAAAGAAGGCTAGGATTCCCCTTCGCTTTGCTTCCAGCAAGATTATGGAGGGGGATCAGCGGATCCTGGAACAGTTAAATTTAAGCCAGAATGAAAAGGAAATGCTGGAGCATATTGTGGTTCAGACTGAGGAGGAGACAGGGCTTGACCGGGCTTCTGCAGTGGCAGATATGCGTTTTTCCTACATTTATCAGGTTTGTGATCAGGCGGTAGTGAAGCCGAAGGAGAGCAAAGAGAGAGTCAGAAGTCGGAAGATGGATCAGATTCTCACAGGAAAATATACGGGAATCCCGGCCTTTATCGGGATTATGGCGCTGGTGTTTTGGCTGACTTTTAACGTGATCGGGGCAGGGCTTCAGTCGCTTCTGGAAATGGGAATCGGCGCGCTGACAGAGCTGGCAGATCAGGCTATGACTGCGGCAGGAGTAAACGGAGCGATCCACTCTCTTGTTATTGATGGAATCTTCAATGGAGTGGGCGGTGTTTTAAGTTTTCTTCCCATTATCGTGACGCTGTTTTTCTTTCTGTCAATTCTGGAGGACAGCGGTTACATGGCCCGGGTAGCTTTTATCATGGATAAACTTCTGAGAAAGCTGGGCCTTTCCGGGAGAAGTATCGTGCCGATGCTGATTGGATTTGGCTGTACCGTGCCCGGCGTGATGGCCAGCCGTACCCTGCCGTCTGAGAGGGACCGGAAGATGACGATTCTTCTGACGCCTTTTATGAGCTGTACGGCCTGTCTCTTATACACATCTCCGCGCCCACGAGACCGTACTAGAT